>JBKJPM010000121.1:0-2960 GCA_046595175.1 Gemmatimonadaceae bacterium | reverse complement strand
CTCTTGAACGCGACGACCGAAGGGATTTATGGCTTGGCACCAGATGGCTCCATCTCCTTCGTCAACCAAGCGATGCGCGACACGCTCGGATATCGTTCGGAGGAAATGATCGGCAAGCCCGCTCATCGGCTGTTACACCACACACGCACTGATGGTTCTGGATACCCAGCAGCTGAATGTCCGATGTACAAGGTTTTGCGGACGGGCGGCGGTGGGGTTTTCGACAATGAAATTATCTGGCGAAAGGACGGTACCTCGATACCGGTGGAATACTCAGTCAACCAGATGCAGGACGGGGATGTGACACGCGGCGCGGTGGTGAGTTTCCGGGATATCACCGATCGCCAGATGGTGGATACGGCCCTGCGAAAGGAGAAAGAAGCGGCAGAATCTGCAAACCAGGCCAAGAGCGATTTCCTGGCGAGGATGAGTCACGAGCTGCGAACGCCACTGAACTCTGTGATAGGATTCTCAAATGTCCTGCTGAGAAACAAGGCGGAGAATCTCCGCACTCAGGACATCGGCTACCTCGAACGAATCCAGAAAAATGGCGTTCATCTTCTTGCGTTGATCAACGACATTCTGGATTTGTCCAAGATCGAGGCGGGCCGAATGGAGATCGAAATCGAGACGGTTTCGGTCGCCGATATCGTGCGCGATACAATCAATCAGTTCGAGACACAGGTTCAGGAAAAAGGCATCTCGCTCGCGGCGGCAGTTCCTGAGAGACTGGCGGACATCAACACGGATCGGACGAAGCTGCAGCAGGTCCTCATGAATCTGATAGGCAACGCCATCAAGTTCACGAATGAAGGATCTGTCCAAATCCAGATTATCACTGATCCGGCAACAGACAGGCCGATTGCCATCACCGTACGCGATTCCGGAATAGGAATTCCCGCTGACCGCATCGATGCGATCTTCGACGCCTTCGAACAGGCGGAGCGAAGCACAACGCGCAAGTACGGCGGCACCGGTCTCGGTCTCCCTATCTCCCGCTCGCTTTGTGAGCTCCTTGGATTCGAGCTCGTGGTGTCCAGTGAGGCGGGAGTTGGGTCAACATTCACCGTAGATCTCCGACCGAGGCCGAAGCTTACTCAGGGCGTTCACGAAATGCTGCCCACTCCGGAGGCGGAATCCGAAGGAGCGGACGCAGTCCTGCACGACAAGCTCGTTCTGATCATCGACGACGAAGCGGATTCGCGAATGCTGATCGCACACCAGATTGCATCATTGGGGGGACGGTCAGCTGGCGCTTCGAACGGAGAAGATGCGCTCAGAATCGCGCGGGATATCAAGCCGGATCTCATCACGCTCGACCTAATGATGCCAAACATGGATGGATGGGCGGTGATGAACGCACTGAAATCCGATCTCATACTGCGTGAAATTCCCGTAGTGATCGTAAGCCTTGTGGCACGTGAGCAGGGCAAGGGAATGGTAGGCGCGATGTCAGTGTTGTCGAAGCCGCTCGATCGCGGATCGCTCGCGCAGGCGCTCAAGCGCGGGGTGGGAGTAGGCCGGGTTCTCATAGTCGAGGACGATTCCGATAGTCAGCACCTTCTTGCGTCCTTTCTTTATGAAGAGGGAGCAGCTGAGGTCAGGGCAGTAGGAGCAGCAGATGACGCGATCATCGCCCTTGAGGAGTTCATGCCAGACCTGGTGCTGCTGGATCTGGTAATACCGCAGGGCGGAGGTGAAGCATTCCTCGCGGCTGTCGCAAAACTTCCGGTGCATCTGGCGCCGCGCGTAATTGTCGTGACTGCTTCAGAGCTCACGTCCAGGCAGATCAAAGACCTTGAAGTTGTAGCGTTGAGCGTCGTTCGAAAAGGCCACGACCTCGAGCAGGACCTGAAACGCTGGATCCGTGAGTTCGCAGCGAAAAGAAATCATACACCACAGCGTGGTACCCCGAAAATCCCGTGAGTAAAGCTAGGTTCGATGTCAACGCACTCAGACTGCTTCACCGCGCCGGGGGCGAAAAACTAATTTCGAAAATGAGCGCGCTCTTCGCTGGGAGTGCACCTCAACGTATTAAAGGTGCAGAGGAGGCACTGGCCACCGGTGACCTGGCAGCCGCGACTAACTTTGCGCATTCGCTGAAGTCGAGTGCAGGCCAGCTTGGCGCGTTACGACTTCAGCAGCTTTGCGACAGTCTTGAAACTTCCTGTCTCGCAGGCAATCTTGCCGAAGCCCGCGAGCTCGTGCGAGCCGCCCGGGAAGAACTTCCCGCATCCATTGATTGGATTGCAACCGGATATCCCAATGATGAAGAAAATCGCAGTGATTGAAGACAATCCCGACAATCGCCTTCTTGTGAGCGCGCTTCTGGAAGATCAATACGAGATCATGGAGTACGAGGACGGAGTCTCGGCGCTCGCTGAACTTGGCGGAAATCTTCCGGATCTTATTCTGCTCGATATTTCGCTTCCGGGCATGGACGGATCAGAAGTTCTCAGGCACATGCGCGCGGATGAGAAGCTGAAGGGACTTCCCGTGATCGCTCTCACTGCGCACGCCGGATCGGCCGACCGCGAAAGGTTTATCAGTGAAGGATTCGATGATTATGTCACAAAGCCGATAGTCGACGAAGATCTCCTAATCAGCGCAATCCGGCGGCTAATCTAGAAAACGAGCTGCGGCTGGAACCATTCAGGCTGAGTGTCGTACATTCCACATACTCTTTCCACCGACTGAATATGCGACTACTTCTAGCTGCCTCATCCTGTCTCGTCATTGCCACAGCAATCGAGGCGCAACCGCCTCGAGTTTCCTATCCCGTCGCCCAAAAGGGCACTCAGGTTGACGACTACCACGGAACCAGCGTCGCGGACCCATATCGCTGGCTCGAGAACCCGGACTCGCCGGAAACCAGAGCGTGGATTCAGGCGGAAAATGCCCTGACATTCGGATACCTCGGCGCCATTCCGGAGCGTTCGGCCATCCGGGCGCGAATGGAG
>JBKJPM010000084.1:0-4096 GCA_046595175.1 Gemmatimonadaceae bacterium | reverse complement strand
CGTCCTGCCTGATTCCTTGAGCGACTTGATTCCAAGCAGAATCGAGCGGCTCGCCTGCTCAGTCCCCGCGAATGCGTGAGCCGTCGCGACCATCCTGTCCGGCGACTGCGAAGCTTGTTCGTACATGGCGTCCCACTCGAGCTTCATCTCCACATCCATCCCAACGTCTCGGAGCATCGCCACCCGCGTGCGCGCGGCATCTACTTCTGGGATCGAGGGATAGCTACCGGTCGTTGCGGGAGAAGCGAGAATCGGAGTGTTTAGCCGCCTTGCAGCCACGACTGCGTAGTACGTGGATGGCTCTTTCGCAATCGTCTCCCGCCAGCGCGCTTGAGCGTTTGCTTTGTCGCCCAATGCGGCATAAGCCCGACCACTCCAGTACCGGGCCGACGAAGCGTCATCAGCGTCCGGATAGAGCCGGGCGACAGAATCGAAGGTCGCGGCTGCCGGCCGCATCCTGCCGCTGATGTATGTGATCAAACCTGAACGATAAAGTGCCGTAGGCGCATGCCGCGAATGCGGAAATCGCCGAGCCACCGACGTGAGTGCAGATTTCGCATCGTCGTCGCGCTGATCGTCGGTCGCAAGATCAGCCAGCAGCATCAGCGATGACGCTGCGCTTGTATCAGTTGCAAACTGGGTAGTGATGGTGCGCAGAACGGCGCGCGCCTGTTCTGTATTGCCTGCAGCGATCAGTGATCTGGCCCGCTGGTATTCAGCGGCGGCGGCGAGAGATGATGGAGCCCGTACCTTGCTGAACTCCGTCATCGCAGCCACATGACTCTTGAGTCGCGCGAGTGCGAGGCCGTAATTGAAATGATCGTTGTCGGATCCCAGTCCAGCTTTCAGTGCCCTCGCGTAGGAAATAACTGCACGCTTCGACACGCCGGCGCGCCAGGCCGAGCGTGCCAAAATCAGGTCATCCCCTGGACCGGGCTGTGGAAAGTTGCGATCGAAAAGATCGATCGCATCGCGCAGCATGTCCGACGCAGGCGCCCTGGAAATCCAGTCCAGCATTTCGACGCCCACCGCCTTCTTCGTCGAGGAATCCTTTGCGAGCGCGAGCTTGAGCCGGAAGTAGCCAGCCATTCCGCCAACGCTCTTGTACTTGGCGGCCGCGTCGTTGATGTCACCAAATCGTTCGAGCGCGAATGCTTCGGTCCAGCCAATCCGTTCCTTCGCGACATTCGACTTTATCCGTCCGTAGTAGGACTGGCGATCGGGCCTTGAGCCGGTAACCCCGGCGGCTCTCAGGTACAGCCAGTCGGAAATCTGCGGAAGACGCTTCGCCCCAGCGTCATACAGAATGCGCGCGCTGTCGCGGCTCTCTGCCCGGTCATACGCGCGCGCCCGGATAACGAGATCACCAGCGCTGTCGGTAACTACACGTTTTGTATTAAGGGAGTCCAGCGGAACCGAAATAGAAGCGGACGCAGAAGAATCGGTGCACGCCGTGAACGTAATGAATGCAATCACCGGCAGCAGCTTCTCGGCTATCGCCAGCGCACGCGCTCCTTTGCAAGAAGCTGGTCGGCTTGCGGCGGACCCTCGCTCCCTGCCGGATAGAAGGCCAACTCTGACTTTCCTTTTTTTTCCCAGTATTCCAGCAGCGGATCTATTACTCGCCACGCCATCTCCACTTCGTCACTACGCGTAAACAGTGTCGGATCGCCAATCATGCAATCCAGCAAAAGCGTCTGATACGCTGGGGGTGATTTCTCGCCGAATACTTCGGCATACGAAAAGTCCATGTCAACCGGGGCTATCTCCATTCCGGGGGTTAGCTCGTGTTCCGTCCCCGGAACCTTCACCTGGAAACGCAATGATATGCCCTCATCCGGCTGCACCCGCATTACAAGCACACTCGGTGCCATCTCGGCAGCTCGTTTTTGCCCGAACAGCATCAACGGAGGCGCGCGAAACTGAACCGCAATCTCGGACGTGCGCTTGGGAAGTCTCTTGCCAGACCGCAGGTAGAACGGAACACTATCCCATCGCCAGTTATCGATGGCAATTCGAAGCGCCGCGTACGTCGCGGTTGTGGACTCAGGCGCGACATCTTTTTCACTTCTGTAAGCCGGAACATCTTCGTCTCCAACTTTCCCTGCGGTGTACTGCGCGAGAACTGCCTTTGGAGATGACCCCTCGCGAATCAGAGGGCGGATGGACCGAAACACCTTCACCTTTTCGTCACGCACCGCATCGGCCGTGAAGGAAATCGGCGGCTCCATTGCGGCAAGCGCGAGAAGCTGAAGCAAGTGGTTCTGGAACATGTCGCGGACAATACCTGCCTCTTCGTAATACTTTCCGCGCGTTCCCACGCCGTCAGATTCAGCCGTAGTGATCTGGACATGCGCGATATGACGCCTGTTCCAGAGCGGTTCGAAGATGGAATTCGCGAAGCGGAAGACGAGAATATTCTGGACGCTCTCTTTTCCCAGGTAGTGATCGATTCGGTATATCTGGTGCTCGGCATACCGGTCGAGAACGAGTCGGTTCAGCGCCTCCGCGGTTTCAAGGCTGCGCCCGAACGGTTTCTCGATGACAATGCGCACCCATGGCCGGTCAGAAGAGCTGGGGATTTTTGGAGCTAACCCGCTGCTGGACAGGTGCTCAAGCGTAGGCTGAAAAACGCTGGGCGGAATTGCGAGATAAAAGAGCCGGTTCTTTTCGCGCTTGGGATCCTTGGACTCGATAGCGTTCAGGTGGTTCCCAACAGTGCGATAAGCGTCGGGAGTGGTGAAGTCCCCAGAGGTATAGAAACAGCGCGAAGAAAACCATTGCCAGGATTCTTCATCCACTTCGCCGGCCTCATCGGATTCGTCGAGCGCCTTTCTCAGGACGGCGCGAAAAGCATCATCATCCCAGGCTTCGCGCGCGACGCCCAACAGGGAGAAATCGCCCGGAAGTATCTTGTCGCGAGCGAGAGAGTACAGGGCGGGTATCAGCTTGCGACGCGTAAGGTCACCGCCCGCACCAAATATCACGATCGTGCATGGGTCCACCTTGCGGCGATCCCAGTGTTTTGCACCGCTCGCTGTTGCCATCGGACTGACGGAAGGGTTCACGATTTCTTTACCGCATGTCCGCCGAATTCGTTCCTGAGCGCCGCAATGACTTTTCCAGAGAAGGAATCCGCCTGGCGCGATCTCAGGCGGGCGAGCAGGGCGAGCGTAATCGCCGGTGCGGGCACGTCGAGATCGATTGCTTCCTGCACGGTCCAGCGCCCTTCCCCCGAGTCTTCGACGTAGCCCTTGAGAGCACTCAGCGTCGCGTCCTTCTCGAACGCGCGCTCAGCCAGCTCGTTGATCCATGAGCGCACTACACTGCCATGATTCCAAACCTGTGCAATCCGGTGGAGATCGAGCTTGAAGTCCCGCGATGCATTGAGGATTTCATATCCCTCCGCGTACGCCTGGAGGAGTCCGTATTCAATTCCATTGTGGATCATCTTCACATAGTGCCCTGCTCCCGGCGGACCTACGTGCGCGTATCCGTTCTCGGGCGCCAGCGACTTGAAGATCGGCTCGCACACAGCGAATGCGGTCGGGGATGCGCCAATCATCAGGCAGTAGCCGTTCGCCAATCCCCAGATACCACCGCTGGTTCCACTATCAATGAACTCGATGCCCCTGGCCTGCAGCTCGGCCGATCGTCGCATTGAGTCATGAAAGTTGGAATTGCCTCCATCGATGACGATGTCGCCTGTCTTCATTCCCGCTGACACTGCCGCAATCGTATCGTCAACCGGCTTGCCAGCTGGAACCATTATCCAGACAACCTTTGGACTCGTCAGCTGCGAGAGCATGTCGCCAATATCTTTCGCCGGCTTCGCGCCAAGTCCGCCGTATTTTGAGATAGCTTCGGGACTCCGGTCGAAGACCACGACTTCGTGCCCGTTTTTCATCAGGCGCTCAGTCATGTTCCCACCCATTTTGCCCAGCCCGATCATTGCAAGTTTCATTTCAGTTTCCCGCCGGTAGTAGTCCAGCCTGAACCATCTGGTCGCGCAGCAGCTTAGGGTCGGTGCAGTGAATCGTTTCCATACCCAGCTCTTTGGCCCGCACGATATTCTGTTCCCTGTCGTCAATCAAAA
>JBKJPM010000041.1:0-7245 GCA_046595175.1 Gemmatimonadaceae bacterium | reverse complement strand
CGCGTCTGATCGTGCGATCGGACTTGGACCGAACAAGGTGCTGTCGGTGCCTGATGCAATTGGCATCGCGCTCGAGAACTGGATGCGCGAGAAGCAGGGAGTGCAGCAGGATCTCCTCGCGGCGCCCGCTCCCTCGACCTCCATGCCGACGCTGGTTGTACAGGCTGTTACAGCCCAGGCCGATGCCGGCGCGCAGTCCCAGTTTCTGGTGGACAAGATGGGCGGTGAAGCATTCATGGGAACCTGTCCCGACTGCGGATCATCGCTCGAGATGGCGGAGGGCTGCATGAAGTGCCACGTCTGCGGATTCTCCGAGTGCGGCTGATCGTCCGGCGCTAAAACAAAAAAACCCGCCTTATGGCGGGTTTTTTTATTGCTTCGTCACCGGCAGCACCGACGACCTTCTTGAAGAGCAGGAAGGCGAGCAGCCACCATTAGGAATTAATGTCCAGCGACCGCTAAATCCACGGTAAACTTGCGGACTGCCGTTACCGGACTCAGCTTGAATCGGCGGAAATGGTTAACGCGGCAATCCTGGAGTTTCTTGCCAATGATTAAGCACAGGTCTGTCTTTGGAGTTCTGGCGTTCGCGCTGCTCGTCGGATGCGGATCGGCGCAAACGGGAAAGTCGACGGCGATCTCTAAGAAGCCGAACTTCATATCCCGCGCTGAGATCGTTTCTGTCGTGGGTGACAATGACAATGCGTATGACGTGATCCGGCGCCTGCGCCCCAGCTTCCTGCGGACCAGGGGTGTATCCACGATGGGCTCGTCGCGGGAGCCTGCGCTCGTAGTCTACGTTGACATGGTAAAGGTTAATGGGAGCGGCGGTGCCAACCTCCGCGCAATTTCCGCCGCGCAGATTGGCTCCATTGAATACCTGAATGGCATCGACGCCACCACCAGATTCGGAACTGACCATGGTGCTGGAGCGATACTGATCTCGACGCGCGGGCCGGTAGAATAGCTGTTTGCCGCTGAGAGGTCTCGGTGGCAATGCAGTTTAAAATACGGGCTCAAGTGGTCGCGTAACCCGGTCTCCGGTTAGATTGGACAGAGGAGGCCTGAAATGACCCGCGATCGACTCAAAGAACTTCACGAAGCCGGACAATCCATCTGGCTGGACAACATAGACCGCACGATGCTCCACAATGGCGAGCTGGAGCAACGCATCAAGAACGAATGCCTGACAGGGATGACGTCGAATCCCACGATATTCGAAAAGGCGCTCTCGCAGGGCAACGCATATGACGAGCAGCTCTCCGCCGCCGAGACCGGGATGTCACCAGCACAGCTCTTCGAGCTGGTGGAGACCGAAGATGTTCGCCGGGCTTGCGACCTCTTTGCCGGCGTATTCACCAAGTCGCGCGGCAATGATGGCTATGTGTCCATTGAAGTATCTCCCGGCGTTTCCGCTGACCCCAGTGCGACAGTGGAAGAGGCCCGGCGGCTCTGGAAGGCGGTCGATCGTCCGAACCTGATGGTGAAGGTTCCGGGAACACCCGAGGGCGCAATAGCTGTTCGCACTCTCATCGCCGAAGGCATCAACGTCAACATCACTCTGCTCTTCGCCATCGAAGCGCATGATCGTGTCATTGACGCATACATGTCCGGGCTCGATGACCGAGCCAAGGCAGGGAAGGCCATCGACGGGATTGCCTCGGTCGCCAGCTTTTTTGTGAGCCGCGTAGATACAGAAGTTGACAAGCGGCTCGATCAGCTGATTGAAAAGGCTCCGGAGCATTCCGAAACCCTGAAATCTCTGAAAGGGAAAGCAGCGATCGCAAATGCGAAGCTAGCCTACCAGCTTTTCCTCACTCGGTTCGAGGAGCCACGCTGGAAAAAACTGGAATCTTCAGGCGCGCGCGTGCAGCGCCCGCTCTGGGCGAGCACGAGTACCAAGAATCCCGAGTATCGTGATGTGGTGTACGCGGAGGAGTTGATCGGGCCGCGCACTGTGAACACTATGCCTCCCGGACTTATCGTGGCTTTCAAGGATCATGGCGAAACAAGAATATCGGTTACGGAAAATCCTGAAGATTCAGTGCGCATCATACGCGAGCTGGAAGGTGTTGGTATCTCGATGAAATCCGTGACGGACAAGCTTCTTTTTGACGGTCTTGCAAGCTTCCAGAAATCCTTCGATACCCTGCTTGCTGGCATCGGCGGCAAGGTCACACAGCTCAAGCCAGCGACGCAGTGACAGGGAAATACATCCCGCGCACAAAAATCGTCTGTACTCTCGGCCCGTCCAGCTCTACCGAGAACAGTCTTCGTGGATTGATTGATGCCGGGATGAATGTCGCTCGCCTGAACTTTTCCCACGGTACGCACGAGGAGCATGCGCAGACCATCGCCACCCTGCGCAAGCTTTCCCGGGAGAAGGGAAAACCCATCGCGCTGCTTGGAGATCTGCAGGGTCCCCGCATACGGATTGGAGATCTTTCCGAACCCGCATCGTTTGAGCAGGGTGACGATATTGTGCTCGTTCACGAAGGCGAAGAAAAACCGGGAGAAATTCCCGTTACTTATACCGAGCTCGCCCACGACGTTCACGTTGGCGACCGCATCCTTGTAGACGACGGCTTGATCGAGCTCGTTGTTCTGGAGTGCACTCCTCCGCGGGTAAAGGCAAGGGTGCTGCATGGCGGAGTGATCAGAAGCCACAAGGGGCTCAACCTGCCCGGTGTTCACGTTTCAGCCCCGTCCATTACGGAAAAAGACGCAGCCGACATCCGCTTTGCCGCAGAGCAGGAGCTGGATTATCTGGCATTGAGCTTCGTGCGCCATGCCGCCGACATCGAATCTCTCCGCGCGATGGTGCCAGAGGGCCTGCTTGTGATTGCGAAGATCGAACTGGACATTGCCCTCAGTAACATCGAGAGCATCATCACGGCTTCTGACGGTGTGATGGTCGCGCGCGGTGACCTGGGCGTTGAGCTTCCGTTCGAGGCTGTTCCAAACGCGCAGAAGCGGATCATCTCGCTAGCCAATCGCCTCGGTCGCCCTGTCATCACGGCGACGCAGATGCTTGAATCCATGATTGAGCACCCGCGGCCGACGCGAGCGGAGGCAAGCGACGTCGCCAATGCAATTCTGGACGGAACTGATGCGGTAATGCTCTCCGCGGAGACCGCGGCCGGAGCATATCCGCGGCTTGCCGTCGAAGCGATGACGAGAATCATCACTGAAATTGAACGCTATCCGCTTGCGCAGCACGTCATCGAACATGGCGCACAAGAGCATCACGTGGTCCCCACTGAAGTCGCGATTGCGGCAGCGACCACAGCAGCAGTAGACATGCTTGCCGCGCCCCTGGTTGTTGTATTTACGAAAGGTGGATTTTCCGCGCGCATAGTTTCGTCATACAGGCCCGGCGTTTCAATTCTTGCGCTGACGGACCAACCGCGCACATGCAGGCAGCTCGCGCTTGTTTGGGGAGTCATTCCGGAGCTTGTGCCGCACTGCAACACCTACGATGAAATGATGGTCATCGCCCGTGAGACCGTCGTTCGGAAAGAGCTGGCCTCCAAGGGTGATCGCGTCATTGTGACGGCCGGTGTTCCCTTCGATGTTCCGGGTACGACCAACCTGCTCAAGGTAGAAACACTCTGAAGCTTCTCTTCCTCGGCACCGGCACCAGCTTCGGCGTTCCGCAGATTGGATGCAGCTGCGCTGTGTGTCGCTCGCCCGATCCGCGCGACAAGAGGAACAGGGTAGGAGCTGTGGTCGAGATGGACAACGGAATCAGACTGCTCATCGACACACCGCCGGAGCTTCGCTTGCAGCTGATTGCTGCGGGAATCGACCGCGTTGATGCGGTGCTCTTCACACACGACCACGCGGACCACACTCACGGTCTGGATGACATCCGTGCGATTACGGTGCGCCGGGAAGCCCCACTCGGCATGTATGGTCCCAAGGACTCGCTCGATCGGCTGGCCAGCCGCTTTCCCTACATCTTTGATGACAGTTACCAGGTGCTTCCCGGGACATCCAAGCCTGAAGGCTCAGCGCGTCCGCTCGAACCGGGTGTGACAGTGGATATCGGCGGAGCCCTGGTCACACCCGTTGCATTTCCACACGGGAATATGAATGTGTTCGGGTATCGCATTGGTTCGCTCGGATACATCACAGACGCCAAAAGCATTTCCGACGAAGCACTGGCTATTTATCGTGGCGTAAAAGTGCTTGTACTGAATGCGCTCTTTCGAACCGAGCATCCGACGCATTTTAGTATTCCGGAAGCAATTCGGGTGGCTGGAGAAATCGGCGCGGAGCGTACTTATCTAACCCACCTTACGCACCACAACTTTCATGCGGACCTTGAAGCCGAGCTGCCACGCGGGATTGCTCCGGCCTTCGACGGGCTGACCATAAGGATCGACTGAAATGACGTTGCGACTTGACTACTCAAACATGATGGAGCCGGTCCAGGGTGGACTCACCGCCCAGGAATGGCAGGAGGGCGCGGCCGCCGCAAGGGACGCGCACGCCGCCGTTGCGAAAATGCGTTCCGCTGGCCAGATCGGCTTCATCGACATCGCATCCGACATGAGACTGCTTGCCCAGTCGCTGGAATTCGCCGGTAAGGCTCGTGAACAGTTCGATGATGTCGTGATTCTTGGTATCGGCGGCTCCGCGCTCGGCCCTATAGCCCTTCGAACCGCTCTACGCGCGAACAGCTGGAATTCCCTTTCCCGGGTGGAACGTGAGAACCAGCCGCGACTGCAGGTGCTGGATAATGTTGATCCTGTAACCGTTGGAGCGTTGTTGGATCGGCTCACGCTTACAAGAACATTGTTCGTGGTCACGTCCAAGTCGGGCGGAACGGCAGAGACTATGGCGCAGTTTCTCATAGTGCATGACAGGCTCGAGTCGGCGGGGCTTCCTGTAAGTCATCACGTGGTTTTCATAACTGACCCGGAAGCGGGCGCGCTCAGGCCGCTTGCGAACAAGCTTGGCATTTCCGCTCTGGAGATTCCGGCAAACGTTGGCGGACGTTTCAGCGTGCTCACACCTGTTGGACTGCTGCCGGCGGCGCTGATCGGAATCGACATAACTGCACTTGCAGCGGGAGCGGCGGATATGGCCGCGCGCTGCAACGAAGTCTCGCTGGAGGCTAACCCGGCCCTGGTGTATGCGATGGCGCAGTGGCTAAGCGATACCAGGCACGGAAGACACATTCACGTTTTCATGCCCTACTCTGATCCGCTCCGGGATTTTGCCGCATGGTTCGTCCAGCTCTGGGCGGAGAGTCTCGGGAAGCAGAAATCGGGAACAGGAGTCGGTCCCACTCCAATCGCGGCACTTGGAGCGACAGATCAGCACAGTCAGGTGCAACTGTTCATGGAAGGACCTGCGGATAAGACCGTGACATTTGTTGCGATTCGCGAACGCGATATCGACCTCAAGATTCCCGCTGCATTTTCAGACGTCAAAGAGCTGGGTTACCTGGCGGGTCACTCGCTTGGCGAGCTGATTGATGTAGAGCAGCGCGCAACTGCTGGGGCGCTTGCAAAGCGCGGACGTCCGAACATGACAATCTCGCTGGATCGGGTCGATGCATGGCACCTCGGATCGCTGATAATGTTCCTGGAGATTGCCACAGCTTACGCGGGCAGCCTTTATGGGATCGACGCGTTCAATCAGCCCGGTGTGGAGCTTGGAAAACAATTCGCCTACGCGATGCTCGGAAGGCCGGGCGCGGAAGCTGCCAGATCTGAGTACGAGTCCCTGCCCAAACCCGATCATCGCTGGTCTGTCTGAGCGCTTGCGCAGTTACTCAACCAGCTTCAACCTTTCGAAATGCAATTGATGAAGATCAACAACGCAGTAACGGTGAAGGATGGATCGCTAGTTGTGAACGATGCCAAGGCGCTGGAGTCTGATTCTCTGGACGAGCTGGCCCGCGAGGCAGTGTTCGGCGAGCAGGCGTCACGCGATCATGCGCGCTGGATGATCTGGCAGATTGGCCAGGCGGTTGGAGTGCAGCCCGCGTCCATTCACGATCTTTACATGGCGCGCGGGCGGGGCGAGACGCACGGATACACTGTGCCTGCAATCAATGTGCGAGGGATGGCCTACGATACAGCGCGTTCGGTCTTTCGTACTGCTAAAAAAATGAATGCCGGAGCGTTCATCTGTGAAATAGCGCGATCGGAAATCGCTTATACCGACCAGCGGCCGGGTGAATACGTTGCTGTCATTCTCGCCGCTGCGCTGCGAGAGGGATATCGGGGACCCGTTTTTATTCAGGGCGATCATTTCCAGGTTAGCGCCAAGAAGTACGTCACCGACCCAGAGGGTGAGGTGAACGCGGTAAAGCAGCTCGCGCGCGAAGCCGTTGATGCAGGCTTCTATAACATCGACGTGGATACGTCCACACTGGTGGACCTGTCCAAGCCGAACCTTGTTGAGCAGCAGCGCACCAATTTCGAGCGTGCCGCTGAAATTACCAAGCTGATTCGCGAGATTGAGCCGAAGGGTGTTACGGTTTCCGTCGGCGGTGAGATCGGCGAGGTCGGAACGGAGAACAGCACGGTCGAGGAGCTGCGTGCATTCATGGATGGATACAATGCATCCATCGGGCGGGGTGCGACGGGGCTTTCGAAGATCAGCGTACAGTCGGGAACTTCACATGGCGGTATCGTGCTCGCGGATGGGGGCATCGCAGACGTAAAGCTGGACCTCGATACCCTTGAAAGGCTCTCCAAGGTTGCGCGCGACGATTACGGGCTTTCGGGTGCCGTCCAGCACGGTGCCTCCACTCTGCCAGACAGCGCATTTAACAACTTTCCACGTACAGAGACGGCGGAGATTCATCTCGCCACGAATTTCCAGACCATGCTTTACGACCATCTTCCCGAAGGACTGCGCTCGGAGATATATGAATGGCTGCGCGCCAACGCGAAGGACGAACGGAAGGAAAAGGACACAGACGAGCAATTTTTCTACAAGACCAGAAAAAAGGCACTCGGGCCATTCAAGCGCCGGTTTTGGGACCTTGATCAATCCACAAGGGCGAAGCTCGCGGCCGCGTACGACGCAAAGTTCACCTTCCTGTTCACCCAGCTCGGAATCGGCGATACAACGCCGATCGTTGCGCGCTTTGTGAAAGCTCCCGCGATTCAGAAGCCAGAACCACACGCTGGAATGGAAGGAGTGGAAGCCGCGCCCGATGACGCCGACCTCAGCGACTAGTTCCGGCGGCGACGCCCAAATCTCGGAGCTGCTCGCGACAAT
>JBKJPM010000297.1:0-5026 GCA_046595175.1 Gemmatimonadaceae bacterium | reverse complement strand
ATAGTTGCCGGAATATCTCACGCTTGCATCGATGCCTTCGAAATAAATCTCGTGACCTATTCGGGGGACGACAGGCATGAGCACTGTCGCGAAGGCGACTTCGTCGTTCGCTTTGGGCGACGACGGGGCGAGCACAAGATCAATCTCGTAGAGTTGCGGCTCAGCCACAAAATCCTCAGCGGCGGGGAAACGTCTATCCGGGAAATTTGGCTGCCGCGAAGCTCGCTGGGTAGAGCATTGGACATCCCCGACATTACCGCCGACCGGGAAGGCCCGAACTCGTGCAAAACGCTTGGCCAGCTGATCTCAGGTACAACAATCGCATCTTGATAGTCTACCTCTCATTCCTTGCGTAACCAACCTTAAAAATCAGAAGCATCCATATGCGGGCAACCATTATGTACGGCGCCGGCGACGTTCGAATCGAGAACGTACCCGACTCTAAAATTCTCGAGCCAACCGATGCGATTGTTACCATCACGCGCGCCTGCATTTGCGGCAGCGATCTGTGGCCATACAAAAGCAGGAAGGCGAGCGATGCTCCGGTACGCATGGGTCATGAGTTCATCGGCGTCGTTGATTCTGTCGGCAAGAGCGTGCGAACCGTCAAGAAAGGAGATGTGGTTGTCGCGCCCTTCGCCTATTCGGATGGAACTTGTGAATTCTGTCAGGAGCGACTCCAGACTTCCTGTCTACACGGCGGATTCTGGGGCGGAACCGACATTGACGGCGGTCAGGGCGAAGCCGTGAGGGTTCCATTTGCAGATGGTACGCTGTTTGTACTTCCGGTCAGCCGCGATGACGAGCTAATGCCATCGCTCCTGACGCTCTCGGATGTAATGGGTACGGGACATCATGCAGCCCTTGCGGCTCAGGTTGCGCCTGGAAAAAGCGTCGCCGTTGTAGGGGACGGTGCTGTGGGTCTCTGCGGTGTTATTGCCGCCCGGCGTCTTGGCGCCGAGCAGATCATATTGCTGGGGCGCCACGCGGACAGAATCGCGCTCGCGAAGGAATTCGGTGCGACGGATATTGTAACCGAGAGGGGTGAAGAGGCGATTGAAAAGGTTCGTGAGCTGACTGGAGGCCTCGGCGCGCACTCAGTTCTTGAATGTGTGGGACTCGAACAGTCTACGCTTACCGCAATGAATGTTGCGCGCGCGGGCGGAGCTGTCGGTCGTGTGGGTGTGCCGCAGACCGAGTCAATGCCAGCCGGAAGAAAAACTTTTCGAGATAACATTACGGTCTCCGGCGGACCGGCTCCGGTGCGCGCGTACATCGAAGAACTTCTCCCCGATGTCCTGGAGGGAAGGATCCAGCCGGGTCGCGTTTTCGATAGTGTTACCGATCTGGATGGTGTACCGGATGGTTATCGCGCAATGAACGACCGCGAAGCGATAAAAGTCATGATCGCCTTCTAAACAATGAATTGGTTATGAAGATGCTGACCACTCGCAAACTCGGCAGTCAGGGCCTCGAGGTTTCGGCAATCGGACTTGGCTTGATGGGCATGAGCCAATCGTATGGAACCGCTGAAGAACGGGACGAGAATGAATCGATTGCGACCATTCATCGTGCGATTGAACTGGGGTGCACGTTCCTCGATACTGCGGAGGTGTACGGACCGTATGCAAATGAAGATCTCCTCGGCCGCGCGCTAAAGCAGTTGGGGAGTGGACGCGATTGCGTGATCATCGCCACCAAGTTCGGTTTCAATATCGAGAATGGTGCGATGAATGGTGTCAACAGCCAGCCCGCGCGCATACGTGAAGTTGTTGAGGGCTCGCTGCGTCGCCTGCAAACTGATCGCATCGATCTCCTGTATCAGCATCGCGTGGATCCCAATGTCCCGATTGAGGATGTTGTTGGCGCCATGGCTGACCTCGTACAGCAAGGAATGGTGCGTTATCTAGGACTCTCCGAAGCCGGCGAGAAAACCATTCGGCGTGCCCATGCCGTTCATCCGATCTCGGCGCTCCAGAGCGAATACTCGCTGTGGGAGCGAAATCTCGAACCGCGGATTATTCCTCTGCTCCGTGAGATAGGGATCGGCCTTGTTCCGTTCTCTCCACTCGGGCGCGGTTTTCTCACCGGTGCCGTGAAGCGAGCAGAGGAATATCCGGAGAGCGATTTCCGCCGTAATGATCCTCGTTATCAGGGCACGAACTTCGACAGAAACGTGCGGGCTGCAGCTGCTGTGCATGATCTTGCGGCCAGAAAAAAAGCCACTGCTGGTCAGATCGCGTTGTCGTGGCTGCTTCATAAAGGAGCCGACATTGTTCCGATCCCGGGAACTAAGCGCCGGAAGTATCTCGAGGAGAACGTTTCAGCCGCGGATATTACGCTGACGAGCGAAGAGATGGTTTCACTCGATGCCGCGCTCGCGCCGGAGAAAGTTTTCGGTCCGCGCTATAACGAGAGACAGGGCTCGATGATCGATCGATGATGCACGTTTTCATTGAAACAATTGCCCGTTATGCCGGATCCAACCAGCTGGGTGCCGGCCTTCCGGATCGCGGTGAGTCCAGTGAACAATGCCGCCTCTTTCATTCCACTCGTACACGCCACTGAAAGAGATGTCGTCGCCCGGTCTCAATGCGGAGACGCGCGGCGCGAGATCCACATTGTGCGCGATAAGAACTGTTTGTCCTGAAGAGAGGCGAACAATGAAACGTTGGTGACGAATACCCTCATTGTCATCTGGCAATAACTTGATGACTGATCCCTGTGCTTTGACCTGGGTATTGTTGGCTCGTTTATCGAAACCGCTCGAACCTACTGCACTCTGATCGACGACAACATCTGCGTGAGCGGGCGGGGAGGATGCGACATCACGTCGCCCGTATGCGAAAAAAGCGACGACGGCGACTATGATCGAGAGAATCCAGGCCTTTCTCATGACAAGACGCTCAAGGAGTCACTGGGCACGCCCTCAATCCCTTCCTAGAGGCAGCGAACAAGTTGGGGTGTACGGCCGCGCTTTAGTGTGAACGGCCCAAGCGTGTCTGAGGCCATCAATACACGTAACTCCATGCGGTCGCCATTGATTTGCCCACGGTACCTTGCAGGTACAGCATTGGGAACCTCATCGATGCGTACCGGGCCACCATGTTCCCGGACGTGCACTCCTCCAACATCAAAATTGCCGCTGCCATCGCTTCGGATTGGGGCGTTCAGGCTTCCGTGTGCGCAGTCGTAGGTGATGATGCCGCTATCTGCGGTGACCAATAAACCTACATGTGCGCCACCCCATGACCCAAGAACAGTGTCGCCAGACGACGATGAAGTCCCGCCCATCACGCACGCCCCCAGCGCTGATAAGCAAAAGCCGATAACGAGTAAAGAAACCTTTCGTGAGTTCAGGGCAACGGCCTCACGAATGAGCGCCTTGAAAGCGGGCTTGTTCACTTTTTCTCCTTCGGCGATGTCAATCGCGCGGCGTACCTTTCCGTCGAGACTTGAGTTGAAGAGACCGGCCGGATCCTTCAGGGACGCGCCCTTGGCGAAGGTGAGCTTCACGACCTTTTTATAGGACTCGCCAGTGCAGATGATACCATCGTGCGACCAAACCGGCGTGCCCATCCACTTCCACTCCTCAACGACCTTCGGGTCTGCTTCCTTGATAAGCTTGCGCATTGCGCTGAGGGTTTTCCCGCGCCAGTCCCCGAGGTCCGCAATTTTATTGGAGATCAGCTTTGATGCCGACAGGCCATCGCTTGCTTCCGCTTTTTTCACGTTCTCATCCTGAAGTCTGAGAAGTTGGGGCGGCATCTCCGGGGATAGCGCGCGACTGGGCGAGCGCGCCAAACGCTGGAGGGAATACAAGCCAGAACCCGGATACGGGAGTGACAATCACGCCCACCAGCGCAATCCCAAGCAGGGTCCATCCGACGGCGCGCGGGAGTGGCAGTCCCGCCACCCGTTCGATCCAGTCTGCGAGATAGCCGATAAGTATTGTCGCCACGCCTGCAAACAGGAACCAGAAAGCGAGATAGCGCATCGGAGTGCCAGGGTTCAAGCTGTTCCAAAGTCTGGCTGCAATAATTTCGCGCAGGGGAGCTGGAAACAAAATGAATCCAATGACGCTGTGGAAAACGCCGACGCCAATCATCCACTTACCCACCCAACGATTCATTATCCAGTCTCCAGAATTATTTTTTTATTGGCCGGCAGGCGGTTGCCAAAGTTCTACCTTGTTTCCTTCCGGGTCGATAACCCAGGCAAACTTTCCGTACTCGGAATCGTCAATTTTCTCGAGAACGTTGCAGCTCTCTTCGCGCAAGACTTTGACCAGGGCGTGGAGATCCTCAACCCGGTAGTTGACCATAAAAGTTGCAGTGCTTGGCGCAAACTGGTCACCTTGGGCCGAACCAATGGACCAAGCGGTTGTTCCGGCAACCGGCTTACCTTCACCATCTGCCCAGGTGAAAGCCGCGCCACCCCATTCCTGGACATCGATTCCCAGATGCCGTTTGTACCAAGCCTGTAGTGCCGGAGCGTCTTTAGCTTTGAAGAAAATGCCGCCAATGCCAGTGACTCGCTTCATCGAACCTTCTGCGGTGGGTTGGTGGGGGAGAGTGCATCTAATCGTTGCCAGCCAGGTGGCCTTCAGAAAAGTGATTGACGGCAGCAAGGTTCGTTAGGTAGCGATTTGGTATAGCCTCATGGCGTTCGATCAGTGAACCGGGCACTTCCTCCCCTTGAGCTTCGGGATTTGTTCGGGTACCATACAACTATGAAGTATGTGGAACTGCGGGCGCATTCGGCGTTCTCTTTCGGCGACGGAGCAGTCGCACCTGAAGCGCTCGCGATAGCCGCGGCCCGGCTTGGGTTTGAAAGTCTTGGTCTCACTGACAACGCAGATCTCGGGGGTATCGTCCGATTCACACTCGAAGCCCGACGACAAAATCTCCGGCCTGTCATCGGCATTGAGCTCAACGTGGACGGCCATCCCGCTGCTTTCTTCGCACGCACAAAAGAAGGATTCACCAATCTCGGCGCGCTGGTCACGCGCGCTCGTGCTGGGAAA
>JBKJPM010000290.1:0-9433 GCA_046595175.1 Gemmatimonadaceae bacterium | reverse complement strand
GTTGGTATTTGCTTGCAGAAAGCAAATCTCGTCAGCGAATGGCCCAGCTCAGGTGATCTATAGAAGCTCATCCCGGGGACCGTCGCGACACCGACTTCCTCAGCCAGCCAAAGCGCGAACGACTTGCTGTCCTTGTCGCTGATGTCTGAAAAATCCGCGAGGACATAGTACGCGCCTTCGGGCGGGGAGAACTTGAAGCCCGCTTCCTTTAGAGCGCCGCAAAGAATATCCCGGCGCTCTCGGTACTTCATTCCAAGTTGGTTGTAGTAGTCGGCATCGAAGGCCATTCCGACGGCGCCTGCAGCCTGCAACGGAGCGGGAGCACCGACCGTCAGGAAGTCATGAACCTTCCGGATGGGCGAAGACATTTCCGGAGGAGCGATCGCATAGCCAAGCCGCCAACCCGTGCAGCTGTAAGTCTTGGACAAACCGGAGATCGTAATTGTCCGCTCGCGCATTCCCGGCCACGTCGCAAGAACATGGTGGCCGCCTGCGTACCGAATGTGCTCGTAGATTTCATCGGTAATGGCAAGGACGTCGTATTCCTTGCAGAGATCTGCTATCAGCGTGAGCTCGTCGCGGGTGAATACGCGACCGGTAGGATTGTGCGGAGTGTTTACCACAATTGCGCGCGTCTTGGGGCCGAAAGCCGCCTTTAATCTCTCCGGATCGAATTTCCACTCCAGTCCCTCGAGCGGAACGAACACCGGCTTGGCCCCCGCGAGAATTGCGTCCGGCCCATAGTTCTCATAGAAAGGCTCGAAGATGATTACTTCATCGCCGGGATTGATGAGCGCCATGAAGACGGCAGCCATCGCCTCGGTCGCGCCGCATGTAACTGTGATCTCGCGGTCAGGGTCCACATCCATGTTGTACCACCGGCGGTACTTCGCCGCGATTGCGATCCGGAGCGCCGGTGTTCCCCAGGTTATCGCGTACTGATTGATGTCCCCGTGGATCGCGGCGCACGCCGCATCCTTCATCGGCTCCGGCATCGGAAAATCGGGAAATCCCTGGGCGAGATTTATCGCGCCACACTGGTTCGCGACGCGGGTCATTTCTCGGATTACCGATTCCGTGAATGTCGAGGCGCGTTCTGCTGTATGAGAGGCCATGCCTTTAGTTTGGATCGAATTCTTTGTTTTATCTAGCCGTGCGCGCCTTTTTGTCTAAAGATTCTTGTTCTTCTACCGAAGGGTTACAGGAGAACCCCGAGAACTACGACAAATGCGGAGAACTGGCAATTCTGGGGGAACAACTCTCCAGAATTTGTCGTTCCCCAAAAAAACTCCGCCCTTGTCGGGGTTCTCGTTCTGCTCCTGTAACCTTTCGGTAGAAGAACACAAAAGCCAGTTTCCAGCATGGAGAAGAACGGCGAAAGTGCGCGGTCGGCCTACGCGAAATGGGCGGAGTCTTACGACACCAACGAGAATCGCACGCGAGATCTCGATGCGGTCGTTCTTCGTGAGCATGAGCTGGACATTGCGGGCCGCGATGTCGTCGAGATCGGGTGCGGGACTGGCAAGAACACGGAGTGGCTCGCCCAACACGCCTCTACTGTAGTAGGCTTGGACCTTTCGCCGGAAATGCTTGCGCGCGCGCGCGCACGCGTCACGAACCCGCACGTGACTTTCATCGAACACGACGTCCAGCGCACATGGCCGGTCGCTGATGAGTCGGTCAACGCGGTTATTGGCAACCTGGTGCTCGAACATGTCTCCAATATCCGGATAATCTTTCATGAAGCGCAGCGCGTTCTTCGCCCCAATGGAACTCTCTTCCTTTGCGAGCTTCACCCTTTCCGCCAGCGACTCGGCTCCCAGGCCCAGTTCACCGATAAAAAATCAGGTGATCGGCTGAAGGTCGAAGCGTACTCGCACGATATTTCAGAGTATGTGAATTCCGGAATCGAAGCCGGGCTTCAGCTTGTTCGAATCGGAGAATGGTCGGACGAACAGGATCGATCTTCGGGGGCGCCGCCGAGATTGCTGAGTATCCTCTTTAACCGTCCCTGATCAGCCCCCGATCTTGGCGAGCGCCGCGCGAATAACTTCCGCTGGCTCGGACGGTTTGGCTCCACCATCCAACGCGGCACGCACCGCTTTCTCCGCTTCGCCGAGCGAGTAGCCGAGCGAAACGAGAGCCCGCATCGCATCATCTGCGGCTGCGCCCCCCGGACGGGAAGATTTTTGTCCGTCGCTCATCGCGAGATCGTCGAGCTTCTCCCCGAGGTCAAGAATGATGCGCTCTGCTTTCTTGCGACCGACACGCGGAACACCCTGAAGAGTTGGGATGTCCTTTTCCTGGATTGCGCGAACCAGACGGCGAGCTGAAAGCGCGGACATCATCCCCAGTGCCAGCGCAGGCCCAACACCGTTCGCACTCAGAAGTCTCTGAAAGAGTTTTCTCTCGAAGACATTCTCGAATCCGAACAGATGCCAGCCATCCTCTTTAACTACGAGGTATGTATGCAGCGAAACGTCCTTGCCGGCTGGCGGGAGTGATTCGTAAACACTTAGCGGAATCTGCAGCTCGTACGCAACGCCGCCTGCGGTCATGATCTCGATGCGGTCGAGCTCACGCGAAATGAGTTTTCCGGTGACTTGCGAAATCATCGAATGACTCTCAACGAGCGGGGAAGATCGAGCATGCCTTCCTTGTTGATTCGAATGTCATCGATCCGCGGAAGATTTCCGCGCATCACCACCGCGAGCGCAGCCGCAACACCATCTGCGGCGTCCGCGGGCTCTGGAACAGTCTTGAGGCGAAGTAGTCGGGCAACCATGAACTGCACCTGCGCCTTGGATGCTGCACCGCTGCCGACAACGGCTTTCTTGATTTCAGTTGGCGGAAATTCGTGCACTTCCAGTCCTGCCTTGGCCGCCGCGAGCATGATAACTCCGCGTGCATGTCCAAGCACGACGGTCGTGCGAACGTTGCGCGCATAGAAAACATCTTCGACGCAAACACAGTCGGGATGGTGGCGCTCGATGATATCAGTGATTCCGTCGTGAATCGAGAGAAGCCGCATTGCGAGCGGCTCACGAGGCTTGGTCCTTATCACGCCGCACTCGAGCAGCTGGGGCGGGGCAGACCCTTCGCCTTTGACGACGCCGTAGCCGGTTACAGCCGTACCCGGGTCAACGCCGAGTACGATCACTAGGTTCCCGACATCTCGGTGACGTCCATGTCGAAGTTGGCCGCAACTTTCTGAACGTCGTCCAGCTCCTCGAGCTCCTCGAGCAGCTTCATCAGTGATTCGGCAGGTTTTCCTTCGATGCGAACCGTGTTTTTCGGAACGGATGCAATTTCGGATTGAACTACCGAAAACTTCTTCTCTTCGAGCGCGCCGACCACAGCGTGCAGCATGGTCGGGTCGGTCGTGACTATGTACTGATCATCTTCGCGCGCGAAATCTTCAGCGCCCGCTTCCAGCGAAGCCTCCATCGCTGCGTCTTCTTCGTACTTGGCGGCGTCCAGCACAATCTGTCCCTTCCGGTCGAACATCCACGCAACCGAGTTGGCGGCGCCGAGGTTCCCGCCGGCGCGCGACAATTTGTGTCGTACGTCGGCAACCGTTCGTGTCGGATTGTCGGTAACCGTGAAGATCATCAAGGCGACTCCACCAGGTCCGTATCCCTCGTACGTCACTTCTGAATATTCCACGCCTTCAAGCTCGCCCGTTCCTTTCTTTACGGCGCGCTCGATGTTGTCCTTGGGCATCGAGGCTGCGCGTCCATTGTCAATCGCGGTTCTCAACCGCGGATTTCCCGCCGGATCACCGCCGCCCATTTTCGCAGCCATCGTGATTTCACGAATCAGCTTCGTGAACTGGGCACCGCGCTTTGCGTCAGTCGCGGCCTTGGCATGTTTTATTGATTTCCACTTACTATGTCCGGCCATTTCTCACTCGTCTGAAACTCCCTAAGTATAATCGCGCGGATCAGCGCTTTGCCCGCATGTCGGCGACAAGCTTCTGTAGCTCTTCGCGTGCGCTGCTATCGAATCCAGTTGACGGGCTCCCAATCAGCTTCTCCAACCCATCCGCAATTGCTGGGTGGTCGATCCTGCCCGCGGACTCCATGACCCCCGTCAGAATGTTCTTGAGCCCAACTCCAAGCGTCAACCCGTGCAGCCAGTTCTTCGCCTGTAAGCTGCGCGCCGCGGCATCCTCAAAGGAGATGTCATACGGTGGAAGCAGGGCTATACAAAGGCGGGCGACCACAAGTGAAGCCAAAAACACTTCCCGAGGACCGCCAAGGCCAGCTTGGCCAACCTGAGCGGCGAGTCCCGGAAATGGGAATGGAGTGCGCGCGAGCGCGTGTGGTGGAAGCTGTCCTATCACACGCTCGAATCTAGGCATTGAATAGGCACCCGGCTACATTCCCGCCATAGTATGGCACAGGTACCGAAATCCATTCTTTGGGTAGATGATGAGGGCGATCTACTCGAACCACACCGTATTTTCCTGCGAAGCAAGGGATACGAGGTGGAATGGGCCAGCAATGCCGATGATGCCGTGGAAATGCTGCGCCGGCATCCCTTCGACCTGCTCCTCCTTGACGAGCAGATGCCCGGCAAGCGCGGGCTCGAAGCGTACCGCGATGTAAGAGAGATGGCGCCAAACCTCCCCGTCGTCATGGTCACCAAAAGCGAGGAAGACGCGACCCTCAACGAAGCGCTGGGCGCGAACATCCGAGACTACATGGTAAAACCCATCAGTCCACGCCAGGTGTTGAGCGTAGTCACAAAAATCCTGGAAGGTCCAAAGATCCGGCAGCAGGCCATTGCCCGCCGTTTCGTTGAAAGATTTCGCGCCATCGAACTCGAGAGAGATCGTGACCTGGACTGGCGCGGCTGGATTGACAGGTTCGATGAGCTGATGCGGTGGGACGTGGATCTCGCGGCTGCCGGCGAGATGGGGCTTTATGAATCACTGCGCGGATTGTATCCCGCGATGCATCGCGAGTTCGCCAATTTCATGCGCACGGCGTACCCTGGCTGGCTCGCCAACCTGGAAGGGAATCGTCCTCCGCTTTCGATTGATATCGTTAGCGAGTTCCTTCTCCCGATCCTGGAAAAGGACCGCGCGGCGGTGTTTGTTGTCGTTGACTGTCTTCGCCTCGATCAGTGGCGTGTGCTGGAGCCTCTACTTGCGCCCTTCTTCGAAGTCGAGACAACTCACTATTACGCCGTGCTTCCGACAGCGACTCCGTATTCGCGCAACTCGCTTTTCAGTGGACTATTTCCCGGCGAGATCGCCGCGCGATTGCCAGACTGGTGGGGGAACGGAGATCGGGAAGATGAATCGCTCAACGCACACGAACGGGAGCTTCTCGAAACGCACCTGAACGATATCTGCGGAGGACCCACGCCGGTCCGCTACCATAAGATCTCCACTTCCGGAAATTCGGATGACCTGGAGCGGCACATGGGAACGGCCATCGGTCAGGAAGGTGTAAGCGCTTTCGTCTTCAATTTTGTTGACCTGCTGACGCACGGCCGCAGCGAATCCCAGATACTGTATGAAGTCGCGCGCGACGAGATCGCATTGCGCCAGATTACGAAACAATGGTTTGAACGGTCTGCACTCTTCACGCTTCTGAAGGAAGCGGCGAACCGGAAGCTCAGCGTGATCCTGACGACCGACCACGGCTCGATTCACTGCAACACGCCAGCAACTGTGTTCGCAAAGCGCGATGCGTCAGCAAATTTGCGCTACAAATTCGGGGAAGATCTCCGCGCCGAGCGTCCCGAACAGGCCATGATGTTCCCCAGCGAGGACACGCTGCGCCTTCCGCGGCGCGGACACGGCTCCAACACACTTCTGGCAACGGGCGACTGTTTCTTCGTTTACCCCACCAAGCTCCGTGAATACCAGAGTAGGTATCGTGGATCGTTTCTTCACGGCGGCGTGACGCCGGAGGAAGTAATTCTCCCGCTCGCGCTGCTTACGCCCAAGAGCTGAGTGGGCGTTTACAAGCGGCTGCTGACATTTCTCCGGCCGCACAGCTGGCGAATGGCGGGCGCAATCGTCGCAAACATTGCGGCGGCGATGCTCGATGCGTTTTCGCTCGCCCTGCTTATTCCTTTCCTCAATACACTGTTCGACCAGCCTCCCATCAACCTCAAGGCGGGATGGGTTTCGAATCTTCTGCACGCGACGGTTGGGCGTCTCCTGGATCCCACGGACAAAATGGGATCGCTGCGCAATGTGATTCTCATTGTGCTCGGGGCAGTAGTCGTGAAGAACATCCTCACATGGATTGCCGGCCAGTTGGGTGCGACGCTGCAGGAGTATGTGACGCGCGACCTGAGGAACGCGGTGTATCGTCACCTGACCCGTCTTCCGCTTGGCTACTTCACGCGCACCAAGACGGGGATGATTCTTTCCCGCGTCATCACTGACACAGCGGAAACGCGCCTCATTCTCACACAGCTGATCACATCATCGCTGCAGAATGGTGCGCTGGTCCTGAGCATCATCGCGTTCCTGTTCGGAATTTCATGGCAGATGACGCTGGTCGCGCTGCTCGTTGTCCCCATACTCGCCGCCGCGCTCCAGCCGCTTCTCAAGAAGTTGCGCAAGGGAAACCGCAGACGCGGGGCGCAGCACGGAGAAATGACCAGCGTGGTCCAGGAGACAATAAGTGGAATCCGCCTGGTGAAATCATTTGGCGCTGAGAAGTACGAGGAGTCGCGGTTTGAGGATGCGAGTGGGAGATATGCGCAGAGCAGCGTGAAAATCACCCGTCTCGCTTTCCTCGCACCCCCAGTGACGGAAGTTGTTGGGACTGGAATCGCGGTCACCCTTCTGTGGTACGGGGCTCACGAGGTGCTTGTGAGCGGTTCCATGACCGGCGCCGCGCTCATCACCTTTCTATTGTATGTGCTCCGGCTCCTCCAGCCCCTAAAGCAGCTTTCGCAAACACCCACCACTGCGCAGTCTTCGCTCGCTGCAGCGGAGAGACTATTCGAGATACTCGACTCTCCGTCGGAATCCCAATCCGATATGGGCGCACGGGATGTTTCGGCTTTTGCCGGCGAGATTGTCTTCGACCATGTGAGTTTTGCGTATGATGGCGAACCTGTGCTTCGCGACCTCACGTTTTCGGCCGGAAAAGGTGAAGTTGTTGCGATCGTGGGAGCCAGTGGCGCGGGCAAGACCACATTGGTGGATCTGATCCCCAGGTTTTATGTTCCGACCTCCGGCTCGATTACACTGGATGGGGTGGATACACGCGAAATCCGGCTGCCCTCGCTTCGGTCTCTCACGGGGATCGTGAGCCAGGACACAGTCCTGTTCCACGACACAGTCCGAAACAACATTGCCTACGGGTCGGCAGCCCGGTTTTCCCAGTCGGAAATCGAGGCGGCCGCTAAAGCCGCAAATGCCCACAATTTCATTTTGGAGCTCCCCGAAGGTTATGAAACAGTGCTTGGGGAGCGTGGAACCCGTCTTTCAGGGGGTCAGCGCCAGCGACTCGCCATTGCACGGGCCTTGCTCAATGATCCACCTATCCTGATCCTCGACGAAGCAACTTCGGCTCTGGACACCGAATCTGAACGACTTGTGCAGGAAGCCGTTGATCGTCTATTGAAGGGTCGCACCGTTTTTGTCATCGCTCATCGTTTATCCACTGTGGCCCACGCCAACAAAATTCTCGTGCTTGATCGCGGTCAAATAGTAGAAACCGGTACGCATTCCGAGCTGCTTGAACGGAAGGGCGTTTATCATCGTCTCTATTCCATGCAATTCGCATGAAGATTCTCTTTTATCACTCGCGCCGTGAATGGACCGGCACCTCGCGTGTTATTGCGATGGCGGCAAAGGGTCTCGCGAAAAAAGGACACACGATCCGCATTGTAGTTCCCCCAGACAGCAGCGCAGAGGCAGGGTTCGGCCGAGCACTGAAGGGAAGTGAGTCGGTCGAGGTCCTCATTTATGAAAATCGCGGTTCATGGTTCTCCGGCGGGCGCGGGCTGCGCGGACTTTTCCGGCGTTGGGAAAGTGATTTTGTGGTCGTCCACACACCTGAAGAACATTTCAGTGCAGCGGTCGCGTGCTTCTTTGGCCGGAGGGGAACTGTCATTCGCAGGGTTCCGCCTGGTGGTTCAGTCGAGCTTGGCGGCTGGGACAATTGGCCCGCGAAGCTTGCGAAAACAAAACTGCTTTTCTCGTTCGAATCGGATGCGCACGCCATTGCTCTTCGCAGCAAGAAAGTAGCTGTCGAGGTGGCGAAGCTTGGAATTGATGCGTCGGAATTCCCCGGGCCGTTGGATGAGAAGGAGCCGGCCGATCCGGGTGCGCCGACATTCAGATACATCCTTTGCATTCGCGATCCGAACTCACGCGGACGGGCTGCCATGGCCATCCGGACGCTCGCGCGCCTCGCACCGCGGCACGATTACCTGCGACTGGTGATTGTGGGGCCGGGCAATGACGATGAAGATTTACGCATGCAGGCAGCCGCCCTGGACGTACTTGAGCTGGTCAGCCTTCTGGGTGACCGCGATGATTCCGTTTCGCTCATGCAAAACGCTGATCTTGGGTGGGTTGTCGCCGAGGGGGACAGCGGTGCGCTGGGCGCACTCGACCTGATGGCGCTTGGAGTTCCCGTGCTTACGCAGTCCAATGGAGTTGCGGCAAGGTATATCGCTGACGGAATCAATGGTGCGGTCCTCCCTGCCGACGATCCAGCAATGACAGCTGCGCGTGTCGTCAACCTTCTCAGCGGTGAGGAAGAACTCCGAGCAATGGGCCAGGCAGGTCGATCGCGCGTTGAACGCGACTATCCTGAGACGGAGCTTGTCGAAGGGTTCGAGCGCGCCATTACCGGAAAGCGCTGATCGATTGAGCGAAATACGGCGGGCACCGGTCTCAGCCGTGATCGCGGCGCATAACGAAGCCGCGAATATTGAAGCCTGCATCGCCAGTCTCGACTGGACGTCGGAGATTCTCGTTGTGGAGAACGATTCCACGGACGAAACGGCCGACATCGCGCGGCGCTGCGGCGCAGTTGTGCATCAGCAGCCGTTTACTACAATCGGCGGGCAGCGGAACTTCGCAATTGAACGTGCCAGGAACGAATGGGTTCTCGTGGTGGACGCGGACGAGCGCTGTACATCTGGTCTGGCAGACACAATTTCGCGCGTTCTGGCGGGGAACCCAACCGCACACGCGTACCGCGTCGGCCGGCAGAATTTCTTTCTTGGAAGGGAAATCCGGCATGGGGGGTGGGGTGCAGACAAGGATCATCCCGTACGTCTCTTTCGAAAGTCGCTCCGATACGACGACAGCAAGGTGCACGAACACGTTGTTGTGGATGGAGTGGTGTCCGCACTCAAGGGCAGGCTGGAGCACAGGCCGTATCGTTCGCTCGACGACTACTTCGAGAAGTTCAGCAGGTACAGCCGATCCTGGGCGGAGCAG
>JBKJPM010000282.1:0-19982 GCA_046595175.1 Gemmatimonadaceae bacterium | reverse complement strand
TTTCCAAATCTCTCCAGCCTCATTGTGCTCAACAGGGACGGGGCGGAGCTGGGTGCGTCGAACGGAGACGTCACTGCTCTGAAGGGCGGGGGAACCAAAATCCGATATTCCATGTCGCGCACCGATTCGGCAATGCTCGCTGAAGGAATTGCAGCCGCCGCGCGGATTCATTTTGGTGCTGGTGCTCGCGAAGTGTCCACTCTGCACTCGCCGCAATTGAGTTTTACTTCAACTGCGGGGATCGCTGCAATTGCGAAGGCGCCATGCGGCCCAAATCAGCTTGGGCTTTTTTCCGCACATGTGAACGGGACTTGTAGAATTGGTCGCGACCGGAATACGAGCGGGTGTGATTCCAACGGGGAGCGCCACGGTGCTCCGGGAGTGTACGTGGCGGACGGTTCGCTCTTTCCGACCGCTCCCGGTGTAAATCCGCAGGCGACGATCATGGCGCTGGCGACGATTGTCGCGGATCGCATTATGTCCCGCCATCCGCTGACTGCGCTTACCTCGCAGTCAGGTTATTCAGCTAGCACCGGGAAATACTGACGCCACCATTGGTCGTGGTACTCTCTGTGTTCGCTATATTCGCTCCAGTAGAGCCTGGAAGCGTTTGTCGCTGCGGAGAGAGTTCAGGTCAGAGTCATGTTCGATCCACTCTCTGTGACCATAGCCTTTGTCCACTGCGCGCTCGAGCGCACTGATCGCGTCGTCTTTCATTCCCTCGATCGCATAAACGCAAGCAACGTTATACAGAAGCTGGGGATCTTCCTTGTCTATCACGAGCGAACGGCGCGCCCAGTCGAGCGCCTTGTCCGCCTGACCAAGATTCGACCATATGGTCGCGCCCAGGTTAAGCGCGCGCGCGTCATCGGGATTCAGGTTGAGCCACTGTTCTATCACACTGACGGCGCGATGTGAAGCTTTGCTAGCCTCGTGAATCCGTCCCTGACCAGCGAATGCCGAGGCCAGAAAGGTGGGCGCCTGGTAATCTTCGGGACGAAGCGCGGACGCCTTCTCGAAGAGCGGAGCCGCTTCCGACCACTTGCCCTGCGCGAGCAGTGCGCGGCCGTAGAAATATGGAGCTTCGTAAAGTTTAGGATCGAGTGAAATGGCTTTCTCGAACTCTTTCATCGCGGCGTCGTATTGCTTGCTCAGCGAAAATGCCAAACCGCGCGCCGAGTGTGCCTCGGCGAGATCGGGGTCGAGCTGAAGCGCCTTCTTGCTGGCAGTATCAGCCTGCTTGAGGTTGGACTCGCGAGCGTCAAAGTACATATAGAGAATCGAGCAGCAGTCGGCGATCCCGGAGTGGGCGAGTGCGTATTCAGGATCGATCTCAATCGCGCGAGTGAACATCTGCCTGGCAAACTCGATGCTCGTGCGCCGGTGCTGGTGAAAGAATTTCCGGCCGCGAAGATAATAGTCGTAGGCCTCAACATTCTCGGTTGGCACTTTCTCGATGGCCCTTTTTTCGTCCTCGCTGAGCACGACTCTCAGCGCCTTGACGATGTTCTGGGCAATCTCATCCTGAATCGCGAACACATCCTCAATTTCGCGATCATATTTTTCGGACCAGAGCTGGTACCCGTTCGCGACGCCAATCAGCTGCACGCTAATGCGGATCTTGTTCCCCATCTTCCGGACGCTTCCTTCGAGAACTGCCGACACCTCGAGTTTCTTGCCTATCTCCTTGATGTCCTCTGTTTTGCCCTTGTATGCGAAGGAGGAAGTCCGGGAGGTAACACTCAGCGACCGAATCTTGGAGAGCGCATTGATGATCTCTTCTGCCATCCCGTCGGTAAAATATTCGTTCTCGACGTCCGCGCTCATGTTGGTGAAGGGAAGAACAGCGACCGATTTCACAGCCTGGACGCCGGCCGGAACAGTGGTTTGCGTGGGAGTAATTACAACTGGCGCGACCAGGGCTTTCGCAAATTCGCCGGAAGTGGCGAACCGGGCGGCTGCGTCTTTTGACAGTGCTTTTGACAGCGCGCGATCGATCTCGGCCGGAACCCCGTCGAGAACTTCACTGAGTGAAGGAACCGGTGCAGTGAATCGTTTAGTTAGTACAGCCTGCGCTGTTGGTCCTGTGAACGGCCGCTCCCCCGTGAGCATTTCGTAGAGAACACAGCCAAGACTGTACTGATCGCTCCGTCCGTCGATCTCGACTTCGCCCGCAGCCTGTTCCGGGCTCACATACGCCGGCGTACCCATCACCATTCCTGTCTGGGTCAGCGTGTCGGATCCGGCGATACTCACGGCCTTTGCGATTCCGAAGTCCATCACCATTGGCGCGCCCTCGTTCAACATAATGTTCTCGGGCTTTATGTCGCGATGAACAATGTGATTGCGATGCGCATAATCCAGAGCCCCGGCCACAGCGCGCGCGATGCCCAGGGAATCCTCGAGAGTGAGCTGTCCTTCACGGTTCATCCTGTCACGCAGCGACTCACCTTCGATGAATGGCATTACGTAAAAGAGAAATCCGTCTGCGTTGCCGGAATCGAATAGCGGGAGGATGTGCGGATGGTTGAGTCGGGCGGCCAGCTTGATCTCGCGGAGAAAGCGGTCAGCACCCAGAGCTGACGCGAGCTCCTGGTGAAGAACCTTTACCGCTACCGACCGGCTATGGCGAAAGTCCTCGGCGAGATATACGGTCGCCATTCCACCGCGGCCAAGCTCGCGCTCGATGGTGTAACGAGAATCAAGCGCAGCCTTGACCTTCTCTAAAATCTCCGCCAGTGAATCGCTCCTTCGGGGGCTGAAAGGGTATCGCCATAAAATACCCGGAATCTGCTCGACCGGCACCTGTTTGGAGGGGTTGCCGGCGTTTCCGAAAGAAGGGGATGTATCGTGCTTACCCTTTAGGCCAATGCATGTCTAACCGCCTCTACTGCACTGTACCGCGGCCGGAATCCCAACAGCCGCTCGGCTTTTTCTATGCTGGCGCATGGTGAATGGGTCATGTGATCGTAGGTTAGCTCAGCATCCCGCCCGCTGACGGTGGTCTGCCACTCATCCCACGGCAGGAACTCGAGGTGCGCGACCCGACCCGCCCATGATGCGACTGCTTGAGCGAAATCACACTGCGTCACGGGCTCTTGGGCAGCGATGTGAAACGCTTCGCCAATTGACAGATCCGGTCGCGCTAGTGCGAGTTCGAACGCCTGTGCGACATCGTCTGCGTGAACGTGCTGGAGCGTGGACATGCCATCGTCAGGAAGTGAAACGACATCACCGCGCGCAAGGCGCTCGTAGACTCGCGTGTCGAGATTTCCGGCTGGGTTGATCGGCGTCCAGCCCGGCCCTGTAATGTGGCCGGGATGCAGCACGGTCGCGGGAAATCCTTCGCTTGCCGCATTCATCAGGTAGCGCTCGATTTCCGCCTTGTTGATCCCATACGCGCCGAAAGGCTCGCGAGGCGCCGTCTCGTCATACGGGCGCGCCTTCGGGATGCCGTGAACCCACAGCGTTCCGCAATGCACGAAGAGCTCGATCTTTCCACGCAACGCATCAACGAGTTGAGCGGCCGAGTGAATGTTGAAGCAGGTGAGATCGATGACGGCATCACCTGAGAGTTTCGCGATCGCCGCCCCAAACGAGTCATCCCGCTCCATTGCTTCGCGATCGAGATTCACCATCTCTACAGACTTCCACTCCGGCGACGGCTGATACGGCTGCCTCAGGCCCCGCGATACGCCGACGACATCATGACCGGCCCGCACGAGTCGCGGAACGAGCCAGGTACCGATATGTCCCGTAGCCCCAATCACTATTACATGCATCTTCACCGCTATTTGTTAAGTGGTCGCCGTCCCAAGTATGGTTGACTTAACCAGCCCCAGAGCGGAATATTCAACCGTTTCCTCACACCCCTGCCAAGACGTGACAGCATCAGTTGCCCAGACAGCCCTCGGCGAACGATACACAATTGAAAATGAGCTCGGGCGAGGCGGAATGGCCACGGTATATCAGGCGCGGGATCCCCGTCACGACCGCACGGTCGCGATCAAAGTTCTCAACACCGACGTCGCAGCATCGCTCGGCACTGAACGGTTTCTGCAGGAAATTAAAACCGTCGCCAGCCTGACGCATCCACACATCGTGCCTGTGCACGACTCAGGTGAGGCAAACGGCGTGCTGTATTATGTGATGCCGCACATTCAGGGTGAGACGCTCCGCGACAAGCTCAATCGTGAGAAGCGCGTGTCCGCAACGGAGGCTGTTCGTTTGACGCGCACACTCGCTTCGGCTCTGGACTTCGCTCATAGGCACGGCGTGGTTCATCGGGATATGAAACCGGAGAACGTCATGATATTCGAGGGTGAGCCGCTCATTCTCGATTTCGGAATCGCAAAAGCTATCAGCGCAGCCGGGGGCGAGACCCTGACCCGCACCGGAATTGCGATTGGGACGCCAGCTTACCTTAGTCCCGAGCAGGCCAGCGGTGAAAGCCAGCTCGACGGGAGAAGCGACCAGTACAGTCTGGCCTGCGTTGTTTACGAAATACTTTCGGGTCAGCCGCCGTTTGTCGCGAGCACACCTCAGGCGGTGATCGCAAAGCGATTCAGCGAGCGACCGGCCCCGCTTCCGTCGAATCTCGGAATTCCAAAAGCTGGATCGGATGTGTTATTGCGAGCACTCGCGCTTGACCCAGCGGAGCGGTTCCTGACCGTTTCCGAATTTGCCTCTTCTCTGGCGGCAGCTATTCCGGCGGAGACAGCCGATAGCGGCAAAAGGTCGATTGCGGTGCTGCCATTCACGAACATGAGTGCCGATGCCGACAACGAGTTCTTCACCGACGGCATCACTGAAGAGATCATCAATGCGCTCACCAAGGTGCGCGCGCTGGATGTCGCGTCGCGGACATCGGCCTTCGCGTTCAAGGGAAACAAGGAAGACATCAGCGTTATTGGGCAAAAGCTCAAGGTTCACACGGTTCTCGAGGGCAGCGTTCGCAAGGCCGGCAACAGGCTTCGCATATCGACTCAGCTCATTGACGTTGCGACGAGCTTTCAGATGTGGTCCGAGCGTTACGACCGTGAGATGGAGGATGTGTTCGCGATTCAGGATGAAATCGCTACCAGTATCGTTAACGCGCTGAAAGTTGTTCTGACGGAAAAGGAAGTGAAGGCGATCAAGAAGGTCCCGACGCAAAGCGTTCGCGCGTACGAATACTATCTGCGCGGCCGCCAGCTCTTCCATCAACGGAGGGCAGAGACACTCGATGCCGCGGAGGACCTGTATCGAAGGGCCATAGCGCTTGACCCCGACTACGCCCTCGCGTTTTCGGGCCTTGCAGACTGTTCATGCTTCAGATTCTTTGAGCACGCTGGCGGAGATGAGGCGCTTGCTCAGGCGGAATCGGCTAGCCGTCGAGCGCTAAAACTCGATCCAGAACTTGCAGAGGCGCACGCTTCGCGCGGACTTGCCCTGACGTATCAACGTCGGTTCGACGAAGCGTCTGAGGAATTCGAACGCGCGATGGATCTCGACTCATCCCTGTATGAAGCGCCGTGGTACTATGCGCGTTCACTTCAGGCCCAGGGTAGACTCGATCAAGCCGTCGCACTGTACGAGCGCGCGGCTGAGCTGCGGGTGGACGACTACCAGGCATCCATATTTGCGGCGATCGGTTATCGCAGTCTTGGCCGCGCGGAGGATGCGCGGAATGCTTCCCAACGCGGACTGGCCGCAGCCGAGAGAGCATTGGCCCTCAACCCTGCAGACTCGCGCGCGCTTTATCTGGGCGCCATAGAGCTTCAGACCGCCGGAGACACGGCCAGGTCTGAAGAGTGGGCTCGGCGCGCGGTCCAGTCGGATCCGACCAATCCGTTGATGCTTTATAACATCGGATGCATTCATGCGCGCGGTGGACGGAACGGACTTGCTCTCGATCATCTCGAGCGTGCGATCGAAGTCGGGATGCGGAATCGAGACTGGCTGATGACGGATCCGGATCTCCAGGGACTTAGAGATGATCCGCGATTTGCGGCTTTGCTTACCGGGACTGCGACCTCGTCCTGACGGGCGGGTAGCTGGCTCTATGTGGGTGCAGTCTTTAACTTTGCGCATTAACCAATAAGGGTGTGAGTTGCGCCAGGAATTGATTTCCGCACTGTCGTCGCGTTACAGACTTGATCGGGAGCTTGGCCGCGGTGGAATGGCCACCGTGTATCTGGCGGAAGATGTTCGTCACGACCGCCGGGTAGCATTGAAGGTTTTACACCCCGAGCTTAGCTCCGCGCTCGGCCCTGACCGGTTTCTGCGCGAGATCAAGCTGGCCGCGCGGCTCAACCATCCTCACATCGTCCCGCTATTCGATTCGGGCGAGGCCGACGGGTTTCTCTACTACGTTATGCCCGTCGTGGAAGGCGAGTCACTGCGCGATCGTCTTCTTCGCGATGGCCAGATTCCGGTTGATGAAGCGCTTCATCTCGTTCGCGGAATCGCTTCCGCCCTGGATTACGCCCACCGAAACAACATCGTTCACCGCGATATTAAGCCGGAGAACGTGATGCTCCAGGAAGGCGAGGCGATGGTAACGGATTTCGGAATTGCCAAGGCGGTGAGCGTCGCCGCCGGAGACACGCTCACCCAGACAGGAATGATGGTCGGCACTCCGGCGTATGTCAGTCCCGAGCAGGCGGCAGGTGAATCAATCGTTGACGGACGAAGCGATCAATACAGCCTTGCCTGCGTTCTCTATGAAATGCTCTCCGGCCGCAAGCCGTTCAGCGGAGGAAGTGCCCAGGCAATTCTCAGCAAGCGGTTCACGGATCCTGTTCCCTCGATTCGGTCCACCTTCCCCTCAGCTCCCGAAGAGGTGGAGACCGCAATTCAGAGGGCTCTTTCGAAGGAAGCGACACAACGGTTCGGGACGACAATGGACTTCGCGCGGGCGCTCGTCGCGCCACACCTGTCCACCCCGGACGGAAGCCCGCTCGTCGGTGGCTCGGCCGCGGCGCTCAGGTCGATCGCGGTTCTCCCGTTCAGTAATCTGAGCTCTGATCCGGAGGGAGAATCGTTCGCTGACGGAATCGCCGAAGAGATCATCAACGCGCTGTCGAAGATCAAAGCGCTTAAGGTTTCCTCCCGTACCTCGTCGTTCACGTTCAAGAACAAGAACGAGGACATTCGAGAAATCGGCAGAAAGCTTCAGGTTGGAACGGTACTGGAAGGCAGCGTCCGCAAGTCCGGCAAGCGACTGCGCCTCACAGCACAGTTGGTGAACGCCAGCGACAACACACAGCTCTGGGCCGAACGATACGATCGGGAGCTGGAGGATGTGTTCGAGATTCAGGACGAGATTGCGTCGAGCATCGTCGCCGCGCTTCGGCTGGTTCTCACCGAGGATGAAAAGCGCGCCATCGAAAAGCCGACCGCCAATGTCGAGGCCTACGAGTTCTACCTGCGCGGACGACAATTTTTTCATCAGCACCGCCGTCGCGCGCACGAGTTCGCGAGGCAGATGTTCGAGCGCGCGATCGAGCTTGATCCTGGGTATGCGCTCGCTCACGCTGGCGTCGCGGACTGCTGCTCATTTCTCTACCAGTATTTCGACGCATCACAGCAGAACCTCCGTCGGGCCGAGGCGGCAAGCCGCCGGGCGCTGGAGCTTGCTCCGCAGCTTGCCGAAGCACATGCCGCCCGCGGTCTGGCGGTCTCGCTCACGGGTCAATTCGATGAAGCCGAGCGCGAGTTTCAGGAGGCAATGCGCCTAGACCCAAAATCCTTCGAGGCCGCGTACTTCTATGCGCGCTCCTGCCTTGCCAAGGGTGACGCTGCGGAAGCAATCAAGTGGTTTGAGCGAGCGATAGCCGTGCGACCCGATGATTTCGCCGCCCTGATGATAATGTCCGGCGCATACGAAGGAATCGGGAAAAAGGAGGAAGCCACCAAGGCGACGAGACGGGCCTATGACGCCGCACGAAAGCATCTCGAGCTGAACCCGGACAATCCGCGCGCTCTTTACATGGGTGCGGCCGCGCTCTCAGGGCTTGGCGAATCAGAGAAGGCCCGGGACTGGGCGCGCCGCGCCGCGGACATGGAGCCCGAAGATCCATCCGTTCTCTACAACGTTGCCTGCGTTTTCACGATGGAAGGAATGACCAGCGAGGCAGTCGAAGTGTTGACCAAAGCCGTCGACAATGGCTTCGGCCACTGGCGGTGGATCGAGCACGACAGCAGTCTCGATCCCTTGCGAGGCGAGCCGGGGTTCGTCGCGCTGCTCGCAAAAAAACCGGTGGAGCACGTTGCCTGATTGCAAACTGATCTGACGCCATTGTTATGGTCGCACAAAAACAAAAACGAGCACCCTCAAGATCGGGGTGCTCGTTTTAGTATACTCCTGCCTGTAATAGGACTTACCTTAGGCTCCCGAGGAGGGACTCGAACCCCCGACAGGGTGATTAACAGTCACCTGCTCTACCACCTGAGCTACTCGGGAATAGCTCCTCAAATTACCCAGATGGAGGCATTGAATCAACCCGACCCAATACTGTTTCCCGCGCGATTCCCTACATTTGAACGATGAAGAACAATGATGGCAAACGAGGAACCGCTCTCGTTACCGGGGCATCCAGCGGCATCGGCCTTGAACTCGTGAAAGTGCTTGCGCGGAATGGCCACAACGTAGTGATCACCGCCAGAAATGCAGACGCCCTGGAAGCGCTGGCGGGTACGCTCGAAGGCAAGTACGGTATCAAGGTCACCACGGTTCCGCTGGACCTGGCCGATCCCGATGGACCGCAGACACTCTTCGATGCGGTGAAATCCGCAAAGCAGGACATCGACATTCTGGTGAACAACGCTGGCTTCGGACTCGGTGGTGCGTTCGCCGAAACGGAGATCGCCCGCGAGATCGAGATGATCGAGCTGAATATCACGGCGCTCACTCATCTCACCAAGCTTTTCCTTGCTCCCATGCTCGCCCGGCGTCGCGGGCGGATCATGAATGTCGCATCCACTGCCGGCTTTCAGCCTGGACCACTCATGTCAGTGTATTACGCCAGCAAGGCGTACGTAATTTCCTTCAGCGAGGCACTCGCTGAGGAGCTGCGCGAATCCGGAATCTCGGTGACGACATTCTGTCCTGGGCCCACAAAAACCAACTTCGCAAACGTAGCCGGTTTGGCTAACTCGCGACTGTTCCGCATGGGTGTCGCCAGCGCCGAAGACGCCGCGGAATTTGCATATGGTGCAATGATGGACGGAAAGCGAATCGCCATTCCCGGCCTGAGAAACAAGATTGTCGCGCAGGCAAATCGCTTCGCACCGCGCTCACTGGTGACCAGACTGTCTAAGAAGGTTCAGGAAAACCGGTAGCGATTGTAATCCGGCTGACAGGGAAGCGCCTTTATCTTGTCGTTATGATAAGACTTACAAACCACAAAACGCTGCAGTTCTCCGCGTTCGCAGTCCTCTTCCTTGTATTCTTTTCCTCGCTTTTCGCCCACAGTTCGATCGTAACCGATTCTCCCGTGAACCCTTCATGGAGACCGGTACTCGCCCTTCCCGTTACCTACCAGCTTCTCTCACCGCTTTCACGAACTCTGGACATGCTGAGCCTGCTTTCGGCCACGCAGCATTGGTTTGTGTTGGGCAGCGCGGTGCTGCTCTATCTCGGCATCAGAGGATATCGGCTCCGATCACGGCGAAGAATCAGCCCAGTCCGCGAGCTTGCGTCGCTCGGGAAATACTTCCTGGGCTTAGCTGCGGTGTACTTGGCGGTCGCACTGCTTCCGCGTCCTATGGCCCGCCTTTCCCTCGCTGATCGGGATTTGATTGTTGTGGATTTCCACAGTCATACGAATGAATCGCACGATGGACGCCCCGGATTTACTCTCGAAGCGAATAGAGCCTGGCACGAAAAGGCGGGCTTCACAGCCGTATATATCTCCGATCATCGCAAATATCTTGGACTGGCTTTTCTGCGCGCTGAGCTTCCGCCGAAGCCGCACACGGCTACGCTCCTTCCGGCGTTCGAAGCCCGCGAGGTCGGCGCTCACGTTGTTGTTCTAGGCATGCCTGTGTCAGAATCGGAGGATCCAGAGAGGCATCTGACGAAGTTGATTGGACAGGCGCCAAACATAGACACGCTGCCCTTTCAAATGATTCTCACCTTGCCCGACGAGCTCGGCGCCATCGAGTTGGCGAAATTGAAATCGTCGGGAAAGCTCACCGCGATAGAGCTGGATGACGGATCTCCACGCGGACTCGGTCAGACCGACATGAGTCACGACAGGATTCTCGGAGACGCAGCCGCGCTGAATCTTTCGCTCGTTGCCGGATCAAACAACCACGGCTGGGGATTCACGGCGGACGCATGGAACGTGATGCGGATCCCGTCCTGGTATCGCATGAGTCCAGCTGCGATCGATTCAGCGATCCGGTCTTCGCTTGAGAACGAGCGAAAGGCAGCCGTCACTCTCATCTATCGCAGGCGCGTTCCAACATCGCATTCGATATTCGGCAACGCCCTCGTTCTACCGCGAATTATTTGGGACATGCTGACGACGCTTACATGGACCGAGCGTGGAATCTGGGCAGTCTGGATTGCTTTGGTGCTGATGTTCGGCCGTTCAGCCGCCGCTGACTTTCCTGCGCGGAAGGTTCTTCGACGCCCGCGGAGTCAAGACGGTTCGCAGCCACTGGCCGGTGTGTGAGCCTTTCACCACAGCAATGTCTTCGGGTCTTCCCATCGCAAGAACCCTCCCCCCGCCGATTCCGCCTTCCGGCCCAAGATCGATCACCCAGTCCGCCAGCTTGATCACATCCAGATTGTGCTCAATCAGCAAAATGGTGTGACCCTGGTCCAGCAACCGATCGAATACAAGCGCCAGCTTCTGGATGTCTTCCAGGTGCAGTCCCGTGGTTGGCTCGTCAAGGATGTACAATTTCTTTCCCGTCTTTTTCGTGGCCTGAGACAACTCGCGCGCAATCTTGATGCGCTGCGCTTCACCGCCTGACAGGGTCGTCGCGGGCTGGCCGAGCCGGAGGTAGCCGAGTCCGACTTGCTGGAGTTGCCAGAGCGCCTGACCGAGTTTTTCTTCGCGCGGGAAAAATCGAATGGCCTGATCGACAGTAAGCTCCAGCACCTGGTCGATGCTTCTGCCGTTGACTTTCACGTCCAGCACTTCCGGCTTGAATCGCTTTCCGCCGCAGTCGTCGCAAGGGACGAATACGTCGGCCATGAAAACCATTTCGACTTCATTAGCGCCGGCGCCTTCGCAATTTTCGCAGCGTCCGCCCGCAACGTTGAAGCTGAAAGTTCCAGGCGTATAGCGTCTCTGCCTCGCGAGGGGTGTATCCGCGAAAAGGTTGCGAATCTGGTCAAATGCCTTCACGTATGTGACCGGATTTGAGCGCGGAGAGCGACCAATGGGACTCTGGTCGATCAGGATGACATCTTCCACCGCCTCGCATCCCGTGATGCTGCCGAACTCACCGACTGCTTCACCGAGGTGCCGCTTTGCGGAATGTTCTCCGCAGATATGCGTCTCGAGCGCCCGGTAAAGGACGTCGTGCACCAGTGTGCTCTTTCCAGATCCAGAAACACCGGTGACTGCGGTGAGCGCGCCTATTGGAACTCGTATGTCCACGTTCTGAAGATTGTGCTGACGTGCTCCCGTAAGGGTTATCCATCGGGGACCCAGGCGGCGACGCTCCAGCGGCAACGCGATGCTCCGCTCGCCAGTTACGTACTGGCCCGTAAGCGGACTTTCACTAACTCTGGACATCGGACCCTCGAACACAACCTTTCCGCCCTGTTCGCCGCTACCGGGTCCCAGCTCCACCATGTAATCAGCCATCTCGATTGCAGCGAGATCGTGCTCGACGACAATTACTGTGTTACCGCCGTCGCGCAATCTGTGCAGGAGGCGCAGCAGCCTGTCCATATCGCGCGGGTGCAGCCCGATGGACGGTTCATCCAGAACGTACAGCGTGTCAACCAGATGTGAGCCCAGCGAGTTGGCGAGTCCGATCCGCTGTGCTTCGCCGCCGGAGAGAGTGCGAGTTGCGCGATTGAGCGAGAGGTAGTCGAGCCCGACGTCCCGAAGGAAACGCACTCGCTCCCGGGATTCCTTGAGAAGCTGGGCGGCAATTTGCTGTTCGAATGCGGAAAGCTCGAGTTCCTCCAGCCACGCACTCAGCTGGTCTACCGGCATCGCGGATATCTGCGCAATGTTTTTTCCCGCGATCAGGATATCCAGTGCCTCAGATTTGAGCTTGCTGCCATGGCAAACCGTGCATTCTTTCGCGGTCTGGTACTGCCGCAAGAAAACACGGATGTACTGTTTGTAACGCTTTTCCTCAAGATCGCGCATGAAGGGAATGATCCCCTTGTAGCCCTTGGATTTCCCGGTTAGCAGAAGCTGACGCTGCGCGTCTGTGAGCTCCGACCAGGGCTTCTCCATTGGAATCCGCTCCCGCTTGGCGAATTCCGCGAGGGCGCGGCGTTTCTCCTCGTAACGCGGCTTGGTCCATGGATCAATAGCTCCATCGCGCAGCGTGCGGAGGGGATTGGGGATTACCAGTGACTCGTCATACTCGAGGGTTGCCCCAAAACCGTTGCAATGCCCGCACGCGCCCCGCGGATTGTTGAATGAAAAGAGCTGTGGCGACGGAGTAGGCGCGCGGGTTCCGTCATTCGCACATTCGAAACGTTCCGTAAAACGAAGGCGGTCGGTTACTTCTCTGTCAATCGGCGATGTGATCTTGTCGGCGAAAATAATTATGCAGTCGCCTTCGCCGTCGGCGAATGCGGTTCCCACTGCATCGGATAGGCGGTTGGATGATTCAGCTGAAATGACGAGGCGATCGATTATGACCAGCAGCTCGCGCGCTCGCGTAAGATTGATTTTCGCGGCTTCGACCTCGTCCAGGTGGCGGACAGTTCCGTTGAACGCGATCCGGACGAAACCCTGCGCGCGCAGATTTTCGACGACGACGTCGTGCGTGACCTTGTCCGAGAGACGCAGCGGAAAGGCGACGTAGTACCGCGTCCCTCCCGGAAGTCGCATGACAGTGTCCACAACCGACTGCACTGTGTCCGGTTTCATCTCCCGCCCGCATTTAGGGCAGAAAGTGTGTCCTATACGAGCCCAGAGGAGCCGCAGAAAATCGTAGATCTCGGTGGCTGTGCCTACTGTTGAGCGGGAAGTCTTCGTCGGGTTGGACTGCTCGATCGCTACGGCGGGGGAGATGCCTTCGATGGAGTCCACATCGGGTTTTTCCATTCTTTCCAGGAACTGCCGAGCGTATGCCGAAAGTGACTCTACATAGCGGCGCTGGCCTTCAGCGTAAATCGTGTCGAAAGCGAGCGACGACTTGCCGGAACCGGAGGGGCCGGTGATGACGGTAAGTGTCCGCCGGGGAATCTCAACCGAGATATTCTTGAGATTGTGCTGGCGGGCGCCTTTTACGACTATCGCGTCTTTCACGTCTTCAAGTTAAGCAGCCCGAAGAAAGACCGATACCTCAAAACTTAGAGACGCCTTACAAGCCGGCCTATAAGAAGCAGCACAATCGCCCCAAGAGTAGCGATCCCGATCGATCTCGGATCGAAGCTCCCCGCAGCAACAGCACCCCACCCGAACCGCGTTCCAATGAAACCTCCAATGAACGCCCCAACAATTCCAAGTACGACGGTGACTATGCAGCCGGACGGGTCACGCCCTGGCACCAGAAACTTCGCAAGGGTCCCGGCCACGAGACCCAGCAGAATCCAATAAAGCCAGTGCGGCACCGTCCGACCGTTAGTCCGGGATCAGTTACGGTACGCGCGGTCCGCGTGTACGCGTCGCCATTCTGTAGATCCAGAGGAGAATGAGCGCTCCGATTACCGCTGTAATGATGCTTGGCAGGTTGAATCCTGTCGCTCCGCCGCCAAGGCCGAGCATGCTGGCGAGAAATCCGCCGATGAAAGCACCGATGATACCAATGATCATCGTCACGATGAGGCCGCCGGGATCATTTCCTGGCATGATTGCCTTCGCGATTGCGCCTGCGATAAGTCCGAGCACCACCCATGTAATCAGGTTCATCATCATTCGAGTCTTCCTCCTGGAAGTTTTTTTGTCCAGTCAGACACCGGACGAATGGTCACCGCAGGTGCAACCTGCGTACCACGCTCTGCAGTAAGCGTAGCATCTTATCGCTTGGAGCACTAGCATACGATGAATGGCCGCGCAGGAATCCCTCCAGGAAGACGATGTAATAGGCAAGGCGTACGACAGTCAGCTGATGCGACGACTGCTTACCTACGTCAAACCCTATCAGCTCCTGGTCATCGGAGCGCTCTCGCTTCTTTGCATCGAGGGTGCGCTGCAGCTCGTAGGACCGATTCTGACGCGTCGCGTCATTGACGTCGCGATACCCGCGAAGGACTCGGCACTGGTGGTCAGGTCCAGCATCCTCTTCCTTGTCACCCTGGTCGCGCAGTTCCTCTGCTCCTATGGAGAAACGTGGTTGACCACCACGCTCGGCCAGAGAGTGATGCGCGACCTGCGCCTCCGGATTTTCGCGCACCTGCAGCGACTCCCGATTTCTTTCTTCGACCGCAACCCTGTTGGACGACTCATCACTCGAGTCACATCCGACGTGGAAACACTGAACGAGCTTTTCACGGCGGGAGTCGTCTCCGGGCTCGGCGATCTCTTCACCCTCGTGGCGCTCAGCATCGGAATGTTCCTGATAGACTGGCGGCTCGCGCTTGTCGGGTACGCGGTCATTCCATTCGTGATGCTCGTTTCGCACCTGTTTCGAACGCATGTGCGTGAGACATATCGGGACATTCGTGTACGTTTGGCCAGAATCAACGCATTTCTGCAGGAACGCATTACGGGAATGCGTATCGTGCAGCTATTTGGTCAGGAGGAGCGGGAAGCGAAGCGATTTGCCGAGCTCAATCGGGCGCATCTGGACTCACACCTGAAATCCATCACTGTCTACGCTCTGTATTTCCCGGCAATCGAAATTCTCACCTCAGTAGCCCTGGCGCTTCTCCTGGTCGCGGGGGCGTCGAGGGTTGGGGCCGGAACGTTGACGGTGGGAACAGTGGCCGCATTTCTTCAGCTTGTGCGGAGATTCTTCCAGCCGCTGCAGGATCTGTCGGAGAAGTACAACATCCTGCAAAGCGCGATGGCCAGCTCCGAACGAATCTTCACCCTGCTGGACACTCCGGCCGGCGTTTCCGGCACGGATGAATCGGGGAATGCCCATCAAGTAGTAGCACCGCTGCTCATCCATCCGCCCATTGAAGTTGTCTTTGATGATGTGTGGTTCGCATACGATCTCGGACATCTTGCGCGCGATAAATCCAGGGAAGCCCAGAGCGGGGAGCCGGAGTGGGTCCTCCGCGGAGTCAGCTTTCGAGCGGAAGCGGGGAAAACGCTGGCCATTGTCGGCCATACTGGAGCCGGGAAGACAACTGTAATAAGTCTGCTTATGCGCTTCTACGATCCGCAGAAGGGGCGGATCCTCATCAACGGAATTGATGCGCGACAGATACCCGTTGAGCAGCTGCGTTCCCTCATCGGCTACGTACAGCAGGATATTTTCCTGTTCGCCGGCGATGTATTGACCAACATCAGGCTGGCCAATCCTGTTGCAGAAGAAGATGTCGTGCTCGCGGCCCAGAAGGTCGGCGCCGACCGGGTTATCCGGCGGCTTCCCAATGGGTACCGTCAGGTGCTTGGTGAGCGAGGTGCTTCTATCAGCGTTGGGGAACGGCAGCTGCTCTCCTTTGCCCGGGCTGTTGCGGCGAACCCGGCCCTGGTAATCCTGGATGAAGCTACAAGTGCCGTGGACAGCCAGGTGGAATTTGAGATTCAGGAAGCACTTCGCATCCTGCTCGCGGGCCGCACCACAATTGCCGTAGCCCATAGGCTTAGCACCATCCGGGAAGCCGGTACGATACTCGTATTACACCATGGGGAGGTGGCCGAGCGGGGAACGCACGACCACCTTATGACAGGCGGGGGGCTATACTATAGATTGTGGCGTCTGCAGGCGGGTGAAGCCTCGCGCGAGCTGCCAAAGGCGGGTTGAGGTTGCTCCTCTTTTTAGCGACCCGTACCTTACGCCTTCTCCTTTATCACTTTTCTTTTCGTTTACTACTAGATGCACTTTGCGGTTTCAGCACGAACTGATGTAGGCCGTATGCGTAAGGCGAACGAAGACAACCTGTTTGCCGACGCGAACGAGCACCGCGGGATATTTATCGTCGCAGATGGAATGGGCGGTCATGCGGCTGGCGAGGTTGCCAGTGAGATGGCGGTTCAGACCATCACGCGTGAGCTTGCAGACGTCAACGACCTCACCCGGGCGGACGCCGCAACGCGTGTGTCTGAATCCCTTAGGCTCGCGAACAGAACCGTCTACCAACGGACCGTGGCCGAACAGGAAAAGCTTGGAATGGGCACGACAGCATCGGCCATGCTGCTTTCGGACACCCACTACATCATCGGACACATCGGCGATTCTCGGATCTACCTGTCACGCGAAGGACAGCTGAAGCAGCTCACGCGTGACCACTCGCTCGTACAGGAACAGGTGGACGCGGGTCTGCTCACCCCGGAACAGGCGAGAAAGCATCCACAGTCGAACGTCATAACGCGCTGCATTGGGATGGGAAATGAGATCGAGCCTGACATTCTCGAGGGGAGCACGATGATCGGGGATGTGTTCCTGCTTGCCAGCGACGGACTCACGGGAATGGTGGACGACCGCAGGATTCAGTCGCTGCTCATTTCGAAGGCATCGCCCGAGCGAATTGTGAACGCGCTGATTTCAGAGGCGAATAACAATGGCGGGATTGACAACATCACCGCGATTGTGGTCAAGGTGCTCCCCGAGAACGCGAGTGAGCCGAGTGGTGAAGTGACGCCTGTTCCCGGTCCGCGCAGTCATGTCTGAGGCGCCGGATACAGTCGCCGCGCTCGCGGAACTGTATCTAGGCAACTTGCTCTACGCGCTCGAGCTCGCGGCTTTGAGTCTCGACGAAAATGGCAAGCCGACTGACGCAGCGTTTTACAGAGGCATCGCGCGTAAGCTGGCGGCCGCGCAGGGAAGAGCCGCCGCCGTCGAGAAACAATAGCACGATGAATAGGACTGAGCCGCGGGAGATAGGTACTGCGAGAACCCTTGCACGCGTTCTGGATGGAATGATTCCTCTTCCGGGGGGAGCGCGTGTGGGACTGGACGCGGTTATCGGTCTCGTTCCAGGAGTCGGAGATCTTGCAGGCGCAGGCGCGTCGGCTTACATCGTCATGCTTGGTATTCGTGCTGGAGTGAGCCGCGCGGCGGTGGTTCGCATGGTTGGCAATATTGCCGTGGATACCGTTGTCGGATCTTTACCACTTCTCGGCGATCTTTTCGACCTGGGCTGGCGATCGAACATGAGGAACGTTGCGATCATGGAGAGCGACCTCGGGTCGGCCGGAATCCGGCGTCACACATCCAAGGCGGTGCTGATCGTGATTGTGCTCGGAACCCTCGTGGCGCTCGCCGGGCTTGCTTACGCGGTCGGCGCATTTCTCTGGATGCTTGTGGGCAGGCTTTCCTAGAAAAAGTGCCACCCGGGTGCCAACTCGCAGGCGCCCCTTTTGCTACTTTAATAGATAGAGCGACGCGCATTTTTCCGCACGAATTTCCTCACCAGCCGGATGGAGACTTCCATGGGTACCGCGACACTTCCAGCTCCGGAAATCAACACTGACACTTTTCCGATAAACGGAACCGATTATATCGAGTTCTTTGTCGGGAATGCGAAGCAGGCCAGTCACTACTATCAGAGCGCCTTCGGGTTTCGGCTCATCGGTTATCGCGGGCCTGAGACAGGTGTGCGGGATCGCGCCACCTATCTCCTCTCGCAGGACAAGATCCGCCTGCTGCTCACCACAGCGCTCGGACCTGACAATGAAATCTCCGACCATGTGAAGAAGCATGGCGACGGTGTTCGAGACATTGCCCTCTGGGTGGACGACGCCCGCGATGCCTATGCAAAGGCAATCGAGCGCGGAGCGGAGTCGCAGCATGAACCGCGTGTCATGCGCGACGATAATGGTGAGGTTATTGTTGCGGCGATCAAGATTTATGGTGATACCTTTCACACCTTGGTGGAACGGAAGAATTACCGTGGGTTCTTTCTACCTGGCTTCCGTGAGACGACTTCGCGTTTCCAGCCGGATCCGACGGGACTCATGCACGTGGATCATTGCGTCGGCAATGTCGAGCTCGGCAAGATGAACTTCTGGGTTGAGTTCTACGAGCGCGTCATGGGATTCAAGAACCTCATCTCGTTTGACGACAAGGATATTTCGACCGAGTACTCATCCCTGATGTCGAAGGTTGTCTCCAACGGCAATGAGCGAATCAAATTCCCCATCAATGAGCCGGCCGCTGGAAAGAAGAAATCTCAGATCGATGAGTACCTGGAGTTTTATCGCGGACCGGGAGTGCAGCACATGGCGCTCGCAACCAACGACATCATTCACACGGTTACCACGCTGCGTGACCGGGGTGTGGAATTCCTGACCGTTCCGACCGCCTATTATCAGGAGCTGCAGGGTCGGGTGGGCAAGATCGATGAGCCACTGGAGAAGCTGCAGGAGCTGGGCATCTTGGTTGATCGCGATCCCGATGGCTACCTGCTGCAGATTTTCTCGAAGCCGGTGCAGGACCGCCCGACCCTTTTCTACGAGATAATCGAACGCAAGGGTGCGCGGAGTTTCGGAAAGGGAAATTTCAAGGCGTTGTTCGAGGCAATTGAGCGCGAGCAGGCTGCGCGGGGAAATCTGTAAGGTGCCCATATACCATACGCTAGGAACGGTACCGCGGAAGCGGCACATCATATTCCGAAAGCCGAACGGCGGGCTGTACGCCGAAGAGCTGATGGGACATGAGGGTTTCACCGGGAATTCGTCGCTGTTGTACCACACTCATCCGCCAACGACCGTAAAATCCGCCAAAAGAATTAAGCGTGTTCAGTTGGAGGCCGACGAAGAGCATTCGCTTCGGCATCGGCATTTTCGAACGTCCAAAGCAAAGAGTGGCGGAAGCCCGACTATGGACCGGATTCCGCTCCTGTTCAATCAGGATATCGCAATGCTTTACGTCGAGCCCGATAAACCAGACAAACATTTTTACCGGAACGCGCAGGCTGACGAGCTGGTGTACGTCAGCAAGGGCGAAGGTGTGCTCGAAAGCGTTTTTGGCGAGCTGCCGTATCGCGAAGGCGATTATCTCGTGATTCATCGTGGCATCCTGCACCGCTACAGAATGAACCCGGGCGAGACGAAGTTCGTGGTTTTCGAGAGTCGGGGATACGTTCGCTGGCCGACGCGATATCGCAACGAATTCGGCCAACTGATCGAGGGCGCGCCCTATTCTGAGCGGGACATACGGCGCCCGATGCTGCTGGAACCGCGCGACGAGATGGGCGAGTTTCAACTGTTGGTGAAGCAGTATGACTGCATCAACGAACTAATTCTGGATCACCATCCATTCGACGTGGTGGGATGGGATGGTTACTACTATCCCTGGGCGTTCAACATCAAGGACTTCGAGCCGATCGTCGGCAAGGTTCACCAGCCGCCTCCGGTTCACCAGACATTTCAGGGCGACGGATTCGTTGTTTGCTCATTCTGTCCGCGTCCGTATGATTTTCACCCGGAAGCTGTTCCGGCACCGTACAATCACAGCAACGTGGACTCGGACGAAGTGCTGTACTATGCGTCCAGTGAGTTCATGAGCCGGAAGGGAATCGAGTTCGGAAGCATCACCCACCACCCGGACGGAATTCCCCACGGACCGCATCCGGGTCGCGCGGAGGCGAGCATTGGAGCCAAGTACACCGAAGAGCTTGCTGTAATGATGGACAGCTTCCGTCCGCTGAAAGTTGCGAAGCAGGCGCTGGACATCGAAGACGACAGCTATCACAAGTCATGGGTGGAAGGCCAGCACGAACAGTTCAATCCGCC
>JBKJPM010000211.1:0-4154 GCA_046595175.1 Gemmatimonadaceae bacterium | reverse complement strand
TTTGATGTTGATGAAATTCTCATTCATCATTTGCGCAGTCTTCTCGTCCTCGAACGACTCATGCGCCATCACGTGACACCAGTGACAGGCCGAGTAGCCGATGCTCAGCAGGATTGGTTTGTCCTCCGCCTTCGCGCGCTCCAAAGCTTCCGGTCCCCATTCGTACCATTCAACGGGGTTATCCGCGTGCTGTAGCAGGTACGGGCTGGTGGCCTTGGACAAACGGTTGGGCATGCTGGAATCTACTTGCTGCGATGAAGCATTTGCGTCGGTTGCGAAAGCAGTTCCCACAAGAAAGAGTCTATGATGATCTTTCAATGTCGTCTCACCGGTCTCACCGGTCTCACCGGTCTCACCCCCCCAATCAACATCCTTCGAAAAACAGCCTAAATTCCACACATGACCCTGATCTGGATCGCCCTGGGTGGCGCGATTGGAAGTGTCCTGCGCTACACGCTCGGCGGGGCAGTACAGCGCTTCTCCTCACGCGGATTTCCCGTAGGGACACTGACCGTTAACATTATCGGTTGCCTGATCATCGGGATTCTCATGCAGCGGTTGCTGAACGACCAAACGCATCCTGCTGCAAGAGCATTCCTGGTCGTCGGCTTCTGTGGCGGATTCACCACATTCTCTACTTTCAGTTCCGAATCGCTTGGCCTCATGCTCGGCGGGCAGGTCGGCCGTGCTACTATATATGTGCTGCTCAGTGTCGCACTTTGCCTTCTCGCAACCTGGGGTGGCATGACCATGGCAAGAGCATTCGCACGCTGACATGGGCGACGCAGCATGCCGGATGCACCTCTACGATGATCCAAACAATTCCGAAATGACAAAATCAGAGCAGTCCCTCGATGAATTCTTCGACAAAAACGATGCGCGCATGGAACAGGAGCTTTTTGAGTTCCTTCGAATTCCAAGCGTTAGCGCCAAATCAGACCACAATGCCGAAACCGCGCGTGCCGCGGAATGGCTTTGCAAATCCATGGAAAAGGTTGGACTGAAGGCAAAGGTCTACCCAACTGCAGGACACCCAGTCGTAATTGGAGAATGGCGAAATGCGCCGGGTGCACCGACAGTTCTAATCTACGGACACTACGACGTGCAGCCGCCGGAGCCACTGGATCTCTGGACCACACCCGCGTTCGAGCCGACTGTGCGCGACGGCCGCATCTACGCTCGTGGTTCCGTTGACGACAAGGGACAGCTTTATCTGCACGTCAAGGCGCTGGAAGCGCATCTCGCTGTCCGCGGAAAACTTCCGGTGAATGTCGTGCTGGTTGCCGAAGGCGAGGAAGAAATCGGGAGTGAACACCTCGAGGCATTCATCCGCGAACACAAGGAAATGCTCAAGTGCGACGCGGTCGTCATTTCCGATTCGGCGATGTTCGCGCCGGGCCAGCCGTCGATTCTCTCTTCGTTGCGTGGACTCGCATACTTCGAGATCAATGTTGTTGGACCGTCCGTGGACCTGCACTCGGGAAGCTACGGCGGTGCGGTTGTAAATCCGGCGATGGCCCTCGCGAAGATTCTCGCGACTTTCCACGACGAGAATGGGCATGTCGTAATTCCCGGGTTTTACGATGACGTCATCCAGTGGAACCAAAAAGTGCTGGATGGGATGAGGAAGCTGCCCTTCGACGAGAATAACTTTCTGCATGAGACGGGCTCACCCGCGCTCGGCGGTGAGAAAGGATTCACGACGCTCGAGAGACTATGGGCCCGCCCAACCTGCGAAGTGAACGGCCTGTTGAGTGGATACACTGGTGAGGGAGCAAAGACGGTTCTTCCGTCCAAGGCGATGGCAAAAGTCAGCTGCCGACTCGTGCCAGGCCAGAAGCCGGCGCAAATCGAAAAATTGATGAAGGCACATGTCGCGAAGGTGTCGCCCCCGGGCGTGAAGGTAGACGTAAGGCATCTGCATGGCGGTAGTCCCTGGCACGCTGAGCTAAGTGGTCCGATTTACGATGCTGCATGTCGTGCGCTGGCGACCGCATTCGAAAAGGAACCCGTAATCGTAGGCGAGGGAGGCTCCATCCCTGTCGTCGGCGACTTCGAGAGCATCCTGGGTGCGCCCGTACTCCTCGTAGGATTTGGACTGCCGGGCGAAAATGCGCACGCTCCTGACGAGTGGATGAGCCAGGAGAATTACCGTATCGGGATGCGCGCAATGGCGCGCCTCTGGGACGAATTCGCGAAGTCTACGACGGCCTGACCGAAACTTTCCGGACTTCATTGCGTCCGGAAAGTCATGAGCACGCTCGGCTGGTTCCACACAACATTCGCGGTTCTGGCCATGATCTTCGGCGCAGTAGTGGTGCTGCGCCCAAAGGGAACGCAGTCACATCGCGCGGTGGGATGGATATATGTGACGAGCATGCTTGGACTGAATTTTACCGCGCTGATGATCTACCGGTTGTTGGGCGGTTTCGGACCCTTTCATGTAGCGGCCCTTATCAGTCTGCTTGGGATTCTTACGGGAATGTATTTCGTGATTTTCCGGCCCACCAAGAATTGGCTGGCACTGCACTACAGCTTCATGGGTTGGTCGTATGTCGGATTGTTCGCCGCCGCTGCGTCCGAAGCAGGGACACGGGTTCCTGCATTTTATTTCTGGTTGGCAGTGGCAGGCGCGACGATCATCGTCGTAGTGTGTGGCGGGTTCATGATCGTACGAAACCAGAAACGGACGCTCAAAAGATTTGGAAAGCTGGCGACTGAGCGCGTCGCAAGAAAACCTTATTTCAAGGAAACATCCTTGCGATAGCGTGAAAAAGGCTGAGTATTGCTGCGGCAACATTTCACCTATCGCCACGAGAGGATGAATGCACCGAAGCTATTGGAGGCTCGCGCTCGTAGGAATCATCGCAGTTGCTTGTATCGACAAAAATGTCGTCGGACCCGACCGTATTTACCCCAGACCGGCATCAGTAGTGACCGGTCCCCTGATAGTGATCAACGAAGTGCTTGCCGATCCCAGTGCCGTCAGTGACATTCGCGGTGAATGGATTGAAGTGCACAACGCCGGATCCGTCTCAGTCAACTTGCAGGGCTGGACCATACTCTCCGGCAACGATGCAGCCCACACCATAAGCACGTCTCTCTCAGTCGCGGCTGGTGGATACGCGATCCTGGCCGAGGATGGGGCAACGACAAGTAATGGGGGTGTTGTTGCGAACTATGTTTATGGAACAGGATTGAACCTTGCCAACGCCGGGGATTGGGTCGCTATCCATAACGGGTCCGGTGCGGCGGTTGATTCGGTAGCATGGACTTCGTCAGTCGCCGGTGCGAGCCGTGGCGTGAAGGATCCCCTCGCAGATAACACAAATGTGAATGGCGGAAACTGGCAGACTTCCACCTCAGTATTTGGCAAAGGCGACAAGGGAACACCGGGGAAGGTAAATGATGGGTACGTCGCCCAACCGCTGCCGGTAGCGACAGTGGCAGTTTCGCCAGCGACATCTTCGGTAGTCATTGGAGCAACTCAGCAGCTCACGGCTACCGGTAAAGATGCGAACGGAGCCGTTGTTTCAACAACTTTCACCTGGGCATCCTCGAACAGTTTGGTAGCGACTGTCAGTTCCAGCGGACTCGCAACCGGAGTCGCGGCAGGCAGTGCAACGATCACCGCCACATCGGCAAACGGAGTGGCGGGAACCGCGGCGCTCACGGTGACTACCGGCGGCGGCGGCGGTGGAACAGCGCAAGAAGTGGTGGTGCGCGTACTTGACATCGGGCAGGGCGACGCAAACCTCATTACCAACGGTACGAGCAAGGTGATCATCGACGGAGGTCCCGACCCGGTGCGGTTTGGATTCCTGCTCGACTCGCTTGGGCTCAACAACACAACAATCGATGTGGTAATCCTCTCACATGAACACCAGGATCACCATTCCGGCCTACGCGAACTGTTCAAGACATCCCGCAACATTACGATTAACTACTTTTTCGAAAACAAGAACGTTTACAGCAACATTCAGCTGCAGGAGCTTCGCGATTCCATCAACGCTCGCGTGGGTCGTGGAGCGCTTATTTACCGCGACAGCGACGATCCGTGTGTGAATGGCGCTCCTCTCTGCACGATTACCATGAATGGTGGAGCAAAGCTGCACGTCATGCGCCCGAATCCCGCCGGCACAACACCGAACAAC
>JBKJPM010000192.1:0-2944 GCA_046595175.1 Gemmatimonadaceae bacterium | reverse complement strand
TTCACATCCCCCTTGCCGCGGAACCGCTCTACTGTTGAGTGGTACCGCGCAACAGCCCCTCGCGAATCGCGATAGCCTTGGGCGAAGCGGAAGGATCCAAAGTTATTTGACGAAGCGTTCGCGTCGTGAAATTGAGCGGCGCGGTGAAGTGCAGCAGCTGATCGCCACGCCGCACGTCCACGCTGATCGGAGTTTCCACAGCCGCCGCCATGTACTTTCGAGCGAACTGTTCCACCGCGTCAGGAGCGTCGGCCGGAATTCCGCCGAGAGAGACTACGTAGTCGCCCGACTTGATGCCGACTTTCTCGGCGGGGCCACCGGACTCCGTGGAGAAGACCTTCGACCCTATGCTGTCTTCCTGAAGCGAAAGTCCAAGTTTGGGGATACGCATTGAACTCTCCTGGAGCCGAAGTCCGGCGAGACGCAGCATGCTGTCCAGGGGAAAGCGCTCCCTTCCGTCGATATACCTGGAGTAGAAATCGGAAAAGGATTTCCCGCCCGCAAAGCGCGATACGGACGCCCACCACTGTTCGCTGGTGAATCCTTTCCGCTCCTTGAATGTGCGCGTATAGAGGTCGCGCATCACATTATCAAGCGAAGCGCGGTTGCTGGACGCATCGCGAATAGAGATGTCCAGCATCAGGCCTGCAAGCGCGCCCTTCGGATAATACAGATCGCTCCCGCCACCCGTTCCTGAAAGCCAAGCAGACAACGAAAGGTCTTCCAGCGCTTCGATTGTATCCGCGTTGAGAACCTCTTCGTACTTGGTGAGCGTAAGGAAAAGGAACTGGTCTGTGGTAGCGCTGCCTGCGCGCACAAGCGCCAGGTCGGCGTAATAGTCCGTAATACCTTCGCTTACCCAGAGGAGTGTTGTTGGCTGAGCGTGATCGTATTGGTATGGAAACATGTCCGAAGGACGGAGGCGCTTCACATTCCAGGCGTGGAAGATTTCGTGCGCGTACAGTCCACCGAGAGAGACTGTGCCCGGAAAGTCTGGCGACATGATGACAAGCTGGGAGTTCTCATGCTCCAGTGCTGCGGCTCCCGGAAAGACAGAGTCGATCACCTGTAGGATCGTATACGTCTTGAAAGGTGTTTCATGGAACACGGCGGATTCGACCGGGAGAATCTTGCGAACCTGATCCCACGCAACCGCGCGAGCCCGCTCGCCATACGATTCGGATGGATAAGTAGCGAACCGAACCTGCACTCCCGCGACGCTGGCGCTGTCGAGGGCGAACTTGCCGACGAAGAAAGGATGGTCAACCATTTCATGGTAGGTGGAACTGCTAAATATTCGCGTTGCAGCAGATCCCGGCATTCCCGTGGACACATTCCAGCTTGCCGGAAGCTTCAGCGTGACGGTAGACGGGAAATCATATCCCGCACCTTCGGGATACATGAAGACGTTCGTGCCATTGAAGAAGGCAAAGTCCTTTTGCGTCCACGCGCTGGCATTCTCGAGCGTGTCAGCGCGAACGGTGAATCGCACGGTTACGGAGCCAGAGCCGGCAGGCCGAATGCGCCAGGTATCGTAGTCCAGCTTGTCCCACTGGAGCGGCGAACCAATCTGGGCTGCGTTGAAGCGAGACAGGTACTTCGCAAAATTCCGGATCTCGTATGAACCAGGTGTCCAGGCTGGAATCGACAACAGGACAGGCTTGTTCGAGCGCACATCGAACGTCATGGCAACGCCGATAGTTCGCGCCGCCGCGCGAGCGGAATCAATGGTTATCTCGTACCTGATATTCGAGACTGGCGCGCTGCGCAGCGAATCGGCTTGTGCGCCCGATATGCAGGGCCAGAACGATGTCAGAAGGGCGATTCTTACTAGCTGCAAGTGTGCTCCATTTAGATTTTGACTTAGCTATATTCGCGCCACCGACCTAATACCCCGAATACAGTGATTACGAACGAATCTCTAGCCTTCCTCAAAAAGCTTCTTGATACACCCGGGCCGTCCGGGTTCGAATCCGCCCCTGCGAAAGTCTGGCGGGAACAGGCGAAGCAATTTGCAACCGTTAGTGCGGACGTCGCCGGCAATAGCATGGCTGAGGTCAACCCAAACGGGAAGCCCACCATCATGCTGGCAGGCCACATCGACGAAATCGGTGTGATCATCACCTACATAGATGATGACGGGTATGCGTACATCTCCGGCATCGGCGGATGGGATTCGCAGGTTCTCACCGGCCAGCGGCTCCGAATTCTCGGAAAGGACGGCGATGTTTTCGGAGTGGTCGGGAAAAAACCCATCCACCTCATCAAACCCGACGAGCGAGAAAAGGCTGCGAAAATGACCGACCTTTGGGTTGATCTCGGCGTCACTTCAAAAAAGGAAGCGGAAGAGCTCGTATCGATTGGGGACGCGGCAGTGATCGATTCGCGGATGATGGAATTTCCCAATGGCAGAATTGTTTCGCGATCGATCGATGACAGGATCGGAGCGTTCGTAGTGCTCGAGGCCCTGCGCAGATACTCGGAGAATCCCGGCAAGGCACGGGTTGTAGCCGTGGCGACGACGCAGGAGGAAATCGGATTTCGCGGAGGCGGTGCGACTGTTTGCGCCGCATGCGTGAACCCGAAGATGGCATTAGTCGTCGATGTAACCTTCGCGACCGATCATCCCGGCGTAGAAAAAAAGGAGATTGGAGAGGCAGGAATCGGAAAGGGTCCGGTGCTCACGCGCGGTTCCATCATCTCGCCAGTTGTGTTCAAGCTTCTCAAGAAGGCGGCCGAAGACAACTCGATTCCCTTCACGCTGCACGCAGCGGGCCGGGACACCAGCACCGATGCCGATGCAATTCACATAGCGCGCGAAGGTGTTGCAACCGGACTTGTATCAGTGCCGAATCGGTACATGCACTCACCGAACGAGCTTGTCAGCGTGGAAGACCTGGATCGCACAGCGGAACTTCTGGCTGCAACATGCCGGATGGTTGAC
>JBKJPM010000114.1:0-8525 GCA_046595175.1 Gemmatimonadaceae bacterium | reverse complement strand
AATTCGCGCCAGTGACCCAGTCCATTTTCAAAGCTTCCTGCTACGACCGCGGCATTCGGATACACAACTGTCCACAACAGGATGAGCAGGACTGGAATTGCGAGCAGCCACGTGTCGCGCTTCCGGTCATTCTGGCTCATAGCGGAACGACGGGTATTCGCCTGGCGCGAACGGTCACGCCTACAGGATCACCTTCGCGGATTGTTCGATTTGAGGAGTGAACCTCGAACACAGTTCCATCTGAAACCGTTACGAGATACGCCGCGATCGCGCCGGCGAACCGCTTGCCAGTCACCTTTCCGTTCCACGACGATGGCGAGTCCGGCAGAACTATGTCGAGACACTCGGGGCGCAGAACCGCAGCAAGCCTGTCGGTCGCTTGTGCATTCTTTGGAAGGTCTATCGCAAAGCTGTTGGACTCCGACCCGATTCTGATCGTCGCAACATCTCCATTGCGCTCCACTGGAACGACGGTCGCCCGTCCAATGAAGCTCGCAACATCCGGTGATGCTGGATGATCGTACAGATCCTGCGGCGTGCCGATCTGGAGCAGCTTCCCTTTCTTGAGGACTGCAATGCGGTCCGCAATGGCGAAAGCGTCTTCCTGGTCATGCGTTACAAAGAGAGCGGGCACGCCGACACGATGAAGTACGGCGCGCAGCTCGTCCCGCGTGCTGGTGCGAAGCGTCGGGTCCAGGTTGGAAAGCGGTTCGTCGAGCAACAGGACTTTCGGTTCGATCACAAGTGCGCGGGCGAGCGCTACACGCTGCTGCTCGCCACCCGAAAGCGATTGTACCTGTCGCTTTCCGGCGCCTTCCAGTCCGACAGACGCAAGAGTTTTTCGAGCGCGCTCCAGGCGCTCCAGTTTGGAAACGCCGCGGGCTTCGAGACCGAATGCCACATTCTCCTCAACTGGCATGTGCGGAAACAGCGCATAATGCTGAAACACCATTCCGAATCCCCGCTTCTGTGGGGGGAGCTTGGTGATGTCGTCTCCGCCAAGCAGTACCCGACCACTGTCAGGAGTTTCATACCCTGCCGCAATTCTCAGGGTTGTCGTCTTACCCGAGCCTGATGCACCAACAAGGGCGAGCAGCTCGCCAGCGGCGACTGTGAATGAAACGTCCGATACCGCGGCATGTCCATCGAATGCCCTGCTCACATTCTCGAGAGACAGCGAGCCGGGGAGGGCGGTCATTTTCGCGAACGGTTCCTGATGTTGGCGTCCCAGTACTTCATCCATTCATCAAGATGCTCTGCCATAAGCCGCCGGTCTACAGGCATTGGCTTGATCGTCGCCTTTGCCTCACGAATCCATTGCGGCATCTTGTTCACGTCCAGGTCGGTGCGCGCCGGGATACGGAGAAACTTTTCGGCGGCGTCATTGAACGCCTGGGGCGTCGTGACATACTCGTAATAGAGACGTGCTTCCCTGGGATGCTTTGAGCCCTTTACTATGGCGATGCCATCCACGAGCATCGGTGTTCCACTCTTGGGAATTATGTAATCCACCGGAATTCCCACACGCTGCTTCAGGGTCGCAATGTCAGGCATGTCCCATAGGGTGATTACACCTTGCTGCCGTCCAATCTTCTGGTACAGGATAGTCGGGTTGAGAACGTATTCCCGGGTCTGTGCGTCCAGCTTTCGCAGCCAGTTGTAACCCGCCTCGGGGTTTCCTGATTGCGCAATTCCGCGCGCCATAATCGCACCAAAAATTGCCCGCATGGTTCCAGACGCGATTGGATCCCTGATCAGAACCTTGCCCTTCCATTTCGGGTCCAGCACTTCATCCCAGTCCTTCGGCGCTTGTTCCCGCGTCACAGCAGCACTGTTATACGCTATCACTTCCGGCGTCAGGTAAGTGCCGTACCAATTGTTGCCAGCGTCCCTTCCCTCAGGATCGATGGCTTTCGCCCATGTCGGCGCGTACGGTTCGAGCAAATTCTCGCGTGTTGCACGATCGAAGGCTTCGGCGGGTGCACCAAACCATACATCTGCCTGAGGGTTTGTCTTTTCGGCTCGAATACGCTCGAGCACTTCCTGAGACCCCATGTCCACCCACTGTACATCTATAGTAGGGTTGGCTTTCTCGAATCCGACTTCGAGGTATTCGAGCAGTTCCTTACCATGAGGCGAGTAGACAGTCAGGACAGTTCGCTTGTCGCTAGAGCACGCTACTGCGGCTGCTAACAGCAAAAACAAACTGCTTTGCCGCAGAGATCGCAGAGAACAAATCATCGAGCAGCTCGCGCGGAGAGAAGATTCACGAACAAGCGCGTTGCGCCAACATTCCCTGCGGGCAGCTGCCGGAAGAAGGAAAGAGTCGCGTAGATATACAAACCTTTTCCATAGGGTGCGACGAGAATTCCGGAATTCTTTGGAGTCTCTCCGGAATCGTTGATTGAGAGAACCGTTTTGTATTTCACATCAAACGTCGCAGGCATGTACGACCCGCGCTCCTGGGTCCATCCGTTGAAGTCGGCAAGCGTGATCCTGTTCGGGAACGAGAGCAGCGGTGACGCGGCGTCCGTAATCCTCACTTCCGCCCGTTCATCCGTGACGCGGTCGGCTGGGCGCGCGAGTGTGATCGGATAAGGCATCATCCCAGGCCGGACCATTTCATACTGGCCGTACTGCGAGACCAGCGTCCCGCCCTTTCGCACGTATTCGAGCAGATACGAATTATTGTCAATGAGCTGCGGATTTGCCTGATACGCGCGCGTTCCGACGACGATGGTGGAGTATCGCGACAGGTCGGCGGATGGAAGTTCGTCAGGAGTTATTATCGTGACGGAAATCCCGAGATCCCGTAGTGTGGCCGGAACGTTGTCGCCGACGCCGCGAACGTAGCCAACAGTTAGTCCGGACGGAACGGATACCGGAATAGAACTGATGTGCAGCGACGCAGGACGGTACATGCGCTGCGGTGGAATGTGATCGTACTCGATTGGCACATAGCCAGTCGAAAATGTCTTTCCATCACTTAAGGCTGTTGCGCTCAAATCATGCTCGCCGGCAGGCAGGGCGCCCATGACGCGGAAAGTGACAGTGCGGACACCATTCGGCGCGACTGACACAGTTCGCGTCAGCGAATCAGCCGCGAGTCCGCGCGGAAGATTTAGGGTCACGGCGACGTCACGCGGAGACGTGAACGCTGAACGCACAGTAACGTTCAGAAATCGTCTACCCTTTTCCCCGGCCCGTGCAAGCTCGACCTGCCTGTCGAAATTGATTGCAATTCCCGGTTCGATCATGAACGGCAGCTGAACATCACCACGTACTGGATCAGCAAAATGAAAACTCACGGGCGCGTTCATGCATGCCGTGGCCGCGTGCTGGGGAATGAGGACACAGCCCTTCGCGACTATTGGATCCAACCCGGGAACGAGCGCAGCCATTGGATTGGTAGGCGTCCCGAACAGGTCTCCATTTCTCTGCAGCCGCAGCCATCGCGGTTGCGACCCAGGGGGTTGAATCGACTCTTTATCAATCCATGCATCGTTCCAGACAAGTTTCGTCTGACTGCTGCTGTCAGGTAGTAGATCGGTGAAGCCACCATTGCCGGTTCGTCCGTCACGCGCCTGAACGATGATTTTGCCGCGATTATAGAACGTGGTCGTAACTGTGAACGTATCACTGAGTGCGGCCGCCCTTCGAAATACAGTTGCGTCCATCTCCAAATCTGCTGCAGTCGCAACCGTCATATTAGTCCGTTCACGCATGACTTCGAATGTCTCTCGAGCGTCGGCACTGCTTGATGAGCAACCGGGGAGAGCGACTTGAGCCACGATGTCGCGATCCAAAATGATGCGCTGAACTGTTCCCATTGCCTTCAATACTGCTCCGCGATCCGAAGATGAGACGGTTGCTACTTTTTCTAAAGCGGCCGATAACGACTTCAATCCATCTCCGCTCTCCCTGCACATGAGCGGTGTAGACGGCGGTATTAACCGTCCGATTGTCATATCAATTCCATCAAACATCGACTTCTCAGCCTTAGGATCCGCAGGCGCAGGCACTCTCGATTCTTCTCTTCGCAGGTAATCCCAGATCACGCCCTTCCGTTGCAGCGTACCGAATCCCTGCGATTTGTGCTGCGACCGACTCTCAGCTGCAATTTCGAAGTACGATTTCCCAAGTACGGGGTTGTATTCCCCCACATTCATCTTGAGAGTCGCCTCGCCAGGCGAAAAGCGCGCGTTTCTGTAAAACTTGAGCGGAGTCCAGGCAGGCCCAAACTCGCTCACTGGAAAACGCACAGTGTCTGCTGCAGCCGTCCATACTTCCTTCGCAATTATTGCCGACACCTGATGCTGCCCGTGACCATCTCTCGGCGTCCCCGAAAAAATTGCAACGATCACATGTGGCGCGAAGTCTCGAACTACACGAACCGCATCACGGAGCAGTGAATCCCTGGGCCAGTGCTTAAATGTATCGATCGTGTCCTTGGAGAATCCAAAATCGTATGCGCGGGTGAAATACTGCTTCGCCCCATCGATACGGCGGGCCGACATGAGCTCCGCTGTGCGAATCACGCCAAGCGCTTCCCCAAGCTCGTTGCCGATAAGATTTTGTCCACCATCACCACGGGTGAGCGAGAGATAGGCAGTCTCTGCGTGCTGACCGTGCGTGAGCCAGGAGATGAGCTGTGTGTCCTCGTCATCCGGATGTGCCGCTATGAGCAGGACCCGCGTTGTGTTTCCCACGCCGGCGATCTGCTGGGTGAGAGCCGCAACCCCGCGCTCCTGCGCAACCAATGGAGTGGACGCTGCAAAAATCAGCGCCGCCGTTATCAGAAGAAAGAGGCGTTTCACGCTTTCATGTCCCGCAAAAGTAGGTTTTGAATTAGCGTGCGGCCGGACTGCGCTTCCTGCCGCTCAAAGGCGTTTGAATTGGAGCAGCTATCTCAGCGACAATACGATCCTGTTCCACCTTGTGCGTCTCTGCGTAGCCTTCGGCGGGACTCGCGCGTTCGGCGCGGCCCACATACCGCACTATGAGCGCATTGCCCGTGGACACACGCAGCTGCGGAGATATATAGCTCCACGCACCCATGTTTTTCGGCTCTTCCTGCGCCCACACAACTTCCTCGATTTCCGGATACAGGTCTACGATGCCCGCTACCTGCTTGTGCGGCCAGGGATAAAGCTCTTCCACGCGAACGAGTGCCACATGCTGCTGACGCTTGGGGAGCAGATCGTAGTACATCTTTCCGGTGCAGAAAACCAGACGGCGAACTTTCGCGCGGTCCGTGGCTGCAACCGGATCGTCGATGACAGGCGTAAAGCTACCTGAAGCAAGATCCGTCAGAGTAGACGCTGCTTCGGGAAGTCGCAGCAAGCTCTTTGGCTGCATGAGCACGAGCGGCTTGCGATCCTTCCGACGCGCCTGCCTGCGCAGGACATGGAAGTACTGCGCGGGCGTGGACGGATAGGCAACACACATGTTGTTCTGGGCGCACAGCTGCAGGAAACGCTCGAGTCGCGCGCTTGAATGCTCCGGTCCGCCACCTTCGTAACCGTGCGGAAGGAGCATCACCAGCGAACAATCCTGCCGCCACTTCGCCCTCGAGTTCGCTATGAACTGATCGATGATCGGCTGCGCTACGTTTACGAAATCACCGTACTGCGCTTCCCAGAGAACGAGCGTATCGCCCGCTGCAGCGCTGTATCCGAATTCAAATCCTAGAACTGCGGATTCGGAAAGCGGGCTGTTGTACACCTCGAATCGCCCGTGCGCTTCCGGAAGATGCTGTAGCGGAACGTAGGTATTTCCGTTCTCCGAATCATGTAGCACCGCCTGCCGATGCGAGAAAGTTCCGCGCTCCGCGTCCTGTCCCGTCAGCCGGATCGAGACTCCGTGCTGCAGCAGCGAAGCAAAGGCCAGCGCTTCGGCGTGACCCCAGTCGATTCCACCCTTGTCTCCCATCGCATCGCGCCGACGTCCCAGTGTGCGAGCCAGTCGCGTGTTGGGCTTGAAGTCAGACGGCCACGCGAGCAACTGCTCATTCCACGCGATGAGTTGTTCAGTACGCGGAACGGGAACGCCTGCTTCCACATTTTCAGTCGCTGCTGGAAGTGCGTCCGGAGAATCATCGGCGTGTTTCCGGTCTCGAGTTTCATCACGCTCCCGCTCGTAGCCCGCCATGATTTCCTGCTCAATGGCGGCAGACGCTTCAGCCGAAACTACTCCCTCGGAAGCAAGCCGAGACGCATACACTTTTGCAGGTGTAGGATGCTTTGCGATCAGCGTGTACAGAACGGGCTGCGTAAACTCCGGCGCGTCCGTTTCGTTGTGACCCCAGCGTCGGTAGCCAACCAGGTCGACCAGGAAATCCTTGCCGAACTTGTTACGATACGCGACACCCATCTGGGCCGCACGAACACAGGAGTCCGCGTCATCTGCATTCAGGTGTATGATTGGAACTTCAAATCCCTTTGCGAGGTCACTCGAGTAGCGGGTCGACCGCGCATCGATCGGATCAGTTGTGAAGCCGACCTGATTATTCACGATAATGTGAATAGTGCCGCCGGTCCTGAAACCGCGCAGACGCGAGAGATTGAACGTTTCGGCGACGATCCCTTCGCCTGGAAACGCGGCATCGCCGTGAACCAGCACTGGTACTACGGCAGCGAAATCCTGATTGGCCTCCTCAGTTCTTTGGCGGGCCCGCGCAAAACCTTCGAGCACCGGATTCACAAATTCCAGGTGGCTCGGGTTGGGCATGAGTGAGACAGCGATGCTCCTCCCCTCTCCCAAATCACGTGAGCTGCTAGCACCAAGATGGTATTTCACGTCACCACTCTCGCTCTCGCCACTTGCCGGCGCGTGCTTACCTTCGAACTCGTCGAAGATTGTCGCGTAAGCCTTGTCGAGAATGTGCGCGAGAACATTGATCCGGCCGCGGTGCGCCATTGCAATAGCAACTTCGCGCGCGCCGGCACCGGCAGAAGCTTCGATTATCTCGTCGAGTAGCAGAACGAGTGCGTCTGTCCCTTCAATTGAAAACCGCTTATAGCCCTGATACGCGCGTCCCAGGAAACGCTCGAGTCCATCTACCTGCGTGAGGCGGCGGAGAATCTCTCGTCGTTTTTCCGCTGGAAGTGGCTCCTGCAACACCCCGCTTTCAACATACTCGCGGAGCCAAACGCGCTCAGCGGCAGTTCCAAGGTGCTCAGATTCAATCCCGACATTCGATGAGTACAGGCTGCGAAGTCTCGCGATTCCCTCCGCCGCAGTTGCATCCGGCAATCCCAGGACGTCACCCGGAATCTCCGCGAGATCAGACTCGCTGAATCCGTGGAAATCTGCCGTGAGTTCCGGTGTTCCCGTGCGGGGCTTTCCGAGCGGGTCAATGGGCGTCGCGAGATGTCCATAGGCGCGGATCGCTTCTAGCAGTGCTGCTGCAGCTGCAACTTTTCGGAGCAGTGAAGCGTCGGGTGCACTCGAGAGGCTGCTGCTGGAAGTTGATCCTGTCAGTCCTTCCGCAAACTGAAAGAATTGCCGCCATGATAAGTCCACCGCATTCCGATCCCTGCGGTAAAGCTCATACTGTTCGGCAATGTAGCCGTCGTTGAAAACGCCTGTGACGGGCTCGCTACTCATGCTGGGAAATTTAACCCGCAGGGATGGCGACTGTCAGGCAAAACAGCCTGAAGAAAGCTAGGAAATGCGCGTTTGGTTGGGTGTTTCCCGCGGCGCAGAAACCGAAAGCGATGTGGAGGCAAGGCGGATCAGGGACTTTGCCGCCGCCGCTTTCAGAATCCGGTTGGCCACATCCGGTTTCAAGGTCGGGAGGTACAGGAACCCGGCGATTCCATTCACGTCCAGAAGATGAACTTCTGTTGGCCGACGGGTCAGGCTAACGGCAATAACCGGTGTGTGCGAAAGAAGTTCGTCGCTTTCCCACGCTTGCAGCGAGAGTGTAGCGAGGAGGTCGTAGTCGCATACTACGACGTGCGGCTGGCAATTTGTCGCGAGCCTGACTGCGTCATCCAGTCCGGCGGCGCAGGAGCATTGCAGGCCGAACTGATTGAAAAATCTGGCGATATGCTCGCTCAGATATGGATGCCGTCCTACGCAGAGAACTCGAAGTGTCGCGACTGAGTCCAATTCGCCATTGTTTGTGATGATGGTACATCCTACACGACAGCGCCCCGAGACGGAAGCCTCGGGGCGCTGAAGAACGACGATTCAAACAGCTTCGCGGTTAGCGCCTCGTTTTGTCTACGTTGTTTCCAATCACGGCGCCGAGGATCGCTCCTGCTGCGCCACCGACCACTGCACCCTTCACCTTATTCCGGCTGGTTGCCGCGCCGATCACTGCACCCGCCGCTGCACCGATCGCGGCGTCACGCTGCGTATGCTTGACGACTCTTGGTGCTGGAGCTGGAGCGGGATAGTACGTTCCGCTGGAATTCGAGCTGGAGCTCGATGCTCTGCGCGTCGACGTTGTGCGACGAACCGGTGCGCTGGTTGTGCGCCTAGTGGAACGGGTCGCGGGAGCAGCAGTTGCACCCGAG
>JBKJPM010000286.1:0-6239 GCA_046595175.1 Gemmatimonadaceae bacterium | reverse complement strand
CTGGGCCTGCAAAGGCGCAGATAGAACAAAAGCTGCCAGGAGAATCTTGAGCACCTGCTAGAATCTCCGGCGGATTCGAACGAACACGTTGGCAGGCTCTTTCGTGAGCGAAACCGCCTTCGCGACATAGACCGCGGCAAAGCCGACATCAAATCCTACTCCAACATCCGTCATGAATGTCGAGAATTTGGGAATCGATCCGGAGGGATATTGCAGGTTTCCGCGTCGCGTGCCGACAAGCCAGCCGCGGCCGGCGTCGGTGAACACGACGAGCGTTGGACGCAGCACAACACGGCCGTGATAGCTGCCCAGATTAACGGATCCAACGGATCGCTCACCAAGAGTGTTTCGATATGAGAGCTGCAGCAGCGCCACACGCTCACACTGCGCCGGGTTCCCAGGAAGCACGGCAAGCTCGCCACATTCGGCATTGTCGGTTCCGGCTAGTCGCCTCCGAAAATCAAACCCTGGAATGGTGCCAACTCCACCCACCGAGAACCGTCTCTCAAGCGGCAGCTCGTCACCATGCACCCATCCACCAAGCACCAGCCGCATGTTCAGCTGAGCATTCGGCGAAATTCTGTTATATCTGCGTAAATCGAGGAACGCGCGACCGTAACGAACTGGTTTGGAAGGATTGAAGCGAACGCGGGATGACGCCCCAAACGAATCGAATCTTCCGCGCGCGTTTTCGTACATCGCGTTGATGAACCAGCCGTAAAGCGGAGCCCATGCGTCGTTGCGAGTGTCTACTACAACACTTAGAGCGCCAACGTGAACGCGACCATCGTCTACTCCCGGATTGTCGCGCCAGGGTTCGCCGTTCTTGAAAACCGTGAAGACATCGCGAACACCGAGCGAAGCCCAGCGCTCATCGCGCAGCTCGACCTGCGCACGCGATTTCCGGCCCAGGCCGAGTGAACCCGCAACCGATGCGCCGTGTCTCCCGAAATAGTCGTTGTAGTCACGATGCAGGAAAAGTGCAGCGAGCCCCGCTTCCGGCTCGCCCAACTGCCACGATTCAGTTCCTTCAACGATGTCATAGCTCGCAACGTCCAACCCGAGTTTTCGCTCGTGCCAAAACCTGAATCCGGCGGTCGCCAGATGTCCAACGTTTCGGCTGTCCCAGCGGAATTCGTCCGCACTTCGGATGATCCCGAAAATTGCGATGCGGGTTGTTACACGCTCTCCACTGTCCCGATAAAGCGGCCCGAGAAGAACGGGCAGTCCTTCCACCCGATTGTACCGCTTGCCGGAACTGATTGTGAGTCCGCTCTCATCGGGTGAACGGCTCCAAAGCGACCTCACGTTCGAACCGCTGTCGGCAGCAACCGAGTCCGGCGATTGGAGCGCGGTCGCGCTCCTGGCCAGCGAGGCAAGAAGACAAACGACGAATGCGCACCCGAAAGTTTTTCTCATCATGACTTTACCGTTTGGCCTGCGATTCCAAGTCGTTTCATGCGTCTATAGAGATTCCCGCGATCGGTCTGCAGCGTTCTTGCAGCGTCTGAAACATTGCCATCAGCAGTCTTGAGCGCCCGCAAAATGAGTTTCCGCTCCAGTGTGTCCAGCGTCTCATTTAGTGGCTCATTCTTCCCATCCTCGGCGGATGTGGAAGTATCAACGCTGTTTGCCTCACCACCGAAAAGAATCTCCCGGATTGTATGAGCGCTGATAGGCGACCGTGAGTGAAGTATTGCGATTCGCTCAACGATGTTGGCGAGCTCGCGGACGTTTCCCGGCCACGCGTAGCTGCGCATCATGTCGATGGCTTCATTTGTCCAGGCAGGAGGACGGTGGCCGGTTCGCTTCCTGTATTGCTCGGAAAAGTGCGCTATTAGTGCCGGAATATCTCCCGCTCGCTGCCTAAGCGACGGAAGCGCTATCGGAAGCACCGCGAGCCGGAAATAAAGATCCTCCCGAAACTCTCCGCTCTTTACCGCAGCCTGTAAATCCTGATTGGTGGCGGCGATCACCCGCACGTCCACCTTGAGCGTCTTGTTTCCACCTACACGCTGGATCTCACGCGCTTCAATTGCGCGCAAAAGTTTCGCCTGTGCCTCCGCGCTCAGGTCTCCGATCTCATCCAGAAAGAGCGTTCCTGTGTGAGCCAGCTCGAATCTCCCTGCGCGAGCCTGGGTCGCTCCAGTAAATGCGCCGCGCTCGTGTCCGAACATTTCACTTTCTACCAAGTCCCGCGGGAGCGCCGCGCAGTTTACCCGCACAAACGGCCGCTCTCGACGGGGACTTCCATCGTGAATTGCGCTCGCAACCAGCTCCTTTCCAGTGCCTGATTCGCCCGTGATCAGGACCCGCGAGTCAGTGGGAGCGACTCGGGCAATGAGCGCGCGCACATCCTCCATTACAGTGCTCTCTCCAACCATTTGACCGGCGAGTCCGAGCTCCTCCCGCAGCTCGCGCGCAACTCGGCGTGTCCGCTGCAGCTCGTAGGCTGATCCTACAGCAAGCAAGACCCCCTCCGGGGTCAGCGGCTTCTCAAGGAAGTTGAACGCACCCAGCTTTGTTGCATTGACGGCGTCACTCAGGCCGGCGCGTCCACTCATCATGATCACCGGCATGTCGGGAAAGTGTTCGCGAATTTTTCTGAGTACGCTCATGCCGTCCAGCTCTCCGGGCATCATCAGGTCAACCAGCGCAACATCCACATCTCCACGCACTGCCTGCGCGACAGCGTCCATTCCGTTCGCCGCATCGCAAACGTCATAACCCTCGGCGCCCAGCAGAGCCCCGACCATTCGTCGAATGTTGGGTTCGTCGTCGGCGATGAGAACGGTTGGCATTTACAGTACTACAACTCTTGCGTCCATCTAGACTCCCTGACTCATAGGTAATGTTACGGTAATCTCCGTTCCTTTTCCCACAACGCTTTTCGTCTGGATCGTCCCGCCATGGGCGAGAATGGTTTGTCGTGCGATCGGAAGACCCAGACCCGTGCCTCCTGGTTTGTGGGTTACGTAGGGATCCCAGATTCTTTCGACCTCTTTTTCCGGAATTCCACACCCGTTGTCTTTCACCGCAATGGATACGGCATTCCTGTCTCCAAGCTTTGCTTCCTTTACGGATACCCAGACATTTCCATTTCCGTTACATGCATCTACTGCGTTCAGCAGAAGATTGGACAGGGCAGCCGACAGTGCATCGTGGTGCCCCGTGATCGGCTTCAGGTCCGGCTGGATATCGAGGTCCAGCTGAATTCTGTCTGGTACTGAGGAGCTCGCGGCATAGCGCGCCATCTCACCGACGTCAATGCTCGAAGGCGTTCCCTCGGGCAGCTTGCCGAACTCTGAAAAACTGCGCGCCATCCGCTCGAGCCTGCGTGACTCGGTTTCCAGCACGTCGATGTTTTCCTGCAGCTCCGGAGATACTTCACGACGCAAGCGATCCAGCGCAAAACGAATCGGCGTCAATGGATTTTTCAATTCGTGCGCGACTGTCCGCGCACTTTCCCGAAATGCTCGCAGGCGCTCGGCTTCAACTGCTCGCTGCCGGCCGATCTCCAGGGCAGACGCCATACCTCGCATTTTCGACCGCAGCGTCTCGAATTCCGGCGCCCCCCGCTTCGGGGCGATGGTCGCAGTGTCCGGAATTTTGTCGCCGCGCTCTATCAGGTCGGTCCAGTGCACAAGCTCATCGAGGGGCCTGCTCAGCTGCCTGCTCAAATGGCCAGCAACGCGCGAAACTATGATACTGAGGAAAATCAGGGCGATGAAACCGGCCAGAAGAACAACCCGAATTGTTCGTGAGGCGAGAAAACTGTATCGCTGCGACTGCTCGACCGAGCTGCGCAGCTCTCGCTCGTGCGCCGAAAGAACGGCTCGCTCCCTGGTCGTCAGCGAACCCTTCCGCATTTCCGCGATCGCTGCCTGCCCGCTGGCCGCCGTTCGCTCCCATGCCGCCTTTCCACTCACGAATGGGAGCGCCGTGCTAAGCGTGGCGGTCCACATTAGCGTTAGGACCAGCGCAGGCACTATCGCGAATAGTGACAGGATTACGATGAGCCGGGTGCGGAAGCGTGGTTGCTTCATGCGTTAAGTATGCTAAATTACAGGGGTTAGGCGCGACTTCGAGGATTTATTGGCGTTGGTCCTCCCGGAAGAAAAGCTTCCCGGAGATCCAGAAAGATCAACAGCTGATGGACCTGAAGACGCACCACCGCGAAACTAGTTCGCGGTCATCTGGTCCGCAGCCGAGCGCATTAACTGCCTCGCGCGTGCAGCCGCCACTTTCGCATCAAAAAGAACAAATGCCACCACGTCCCTCCCGGGCGGCGCATCCAATCGCGCGCCGTCCAATCGCCCCGGTCCATCGTGGACCCCAGGCGGTCTCTACTAATGTAGGTGGACCCATCCACCACGCTCCAAATGCCTGTCTGCTCATCGATTTCGACAACGTTACCATGGGGATACGGTCAGATCTGCAGACCGAACTGAGAAATCTCCTCTCCTCCGACATAGTTAAGGGCAAAGTCGCCGTTCAGCGTGCCTACGCAGACTGGCGCCGATATCCTCAGTACGTCGTCCCGCTCACGGAATCTTCCATCGACTTGATCTTCGCCGCCGCGTACGGCTCGGCGAAGAAAAATGCGACCGACATCCGCCTCGCAATCGACGCGATGGAGCTGGTCTTCGTTCGCCCAGAGATCGGAACATTCATTCTGCTCTCCGGTGACTCCGACTTCTCGAGCCTTGTCATCAAGCTCAAGGAATACGGCAAATACGTCATCGGGGTCGGAATTCGCGAGTCATCCAGTGACCTGCTCGTTCAGAACTGTGACGAGTACTACAGCTATAATGCACTGGCCGGTCTCGTGAAGTTCGGCGAGGAAGAGTCAGTCAAATGGGATCCATGGAAGCTCGTCACGGAAGCCATCGGTCGCATGACCAAGAATGGCGACGTAATGCGGGCCGATCGTCTCAAGCAGGTCATGCAGACAATCGACAGCTCGTTCGACGAAAAAAATCTTGGCATGGCGAAGTTCTCGCGCTTCGTGCAGGAAGCAGCACAGAAGGGGCTGATCGCGCTGACTCGCCTTCAGAATGGACAGATGGAAGTCGGTCCACCATCCGCCACGGCGGGCGCGGCAGTCGAAGCGCCAACAGTTGACACACCAGCTGCAGCAGTCCCTGCATCCCCTACGGACGACGCGAAGCGCAGTCGGCGCGGTGGACGCGGACGTGATCGTGGAAGACCACGTCGCGATGAGGCAGCAGCAGCTCCCGCTGCAGCAGCATCAGAGACAGGTCCCGCAGAGACCGCAGCACCGGCTCCGAAACCAGCACCTGCAGTCGCTGACGGAATTGGAACAACCGGTATTCGTCTTACCAGAGACGAGGCGTTCCAGCTGGTACGCCGCGCAGTTTCGACGCTCGTGAGCGGAAACGCATCTGTGCCCGCTGCAAAGGTTCGTGCTGCCGCGCGTGAGATGCTTGGTCGCGACAGCGAAAGCCTGAGCGAGCGCAACTTCACGCGCATCCTTCAGGACGCACATGACGCAGACGTGGTCGATCTCCGCAAGCGCGGTGGCGACTACGAGGTCGCAGGCTCGGCCACGGCAGCGCCAGTTGCCCAGCAACTCGCTGACACAACACCTCCGCCTTCAACTCCCACGGCTCCGCCTGCCCATCAGAAGACGATGGGTAATCGCGTCGTTCGTGGTCGCAATCCATTCGGCTCCAAGACTGCCGGTGGCGTTCCAGCCAACCTGCTGAGTGTCGGTGTCGTTGGAACTCCACGCGTGGCGGTGGCGCCATCCGCAACCGAGCTTCCGAACGTTTCCGACAATCCGGTAATCCAGGATTCTCCGGCAGCTGCAGTCACTCCGGCCAAGCGCCCAAGCAGAAGTCGCAAGCCAAAGGCTGCGGAAGGTGATATTGCCAAACCGGCCCGCACTCGCACGAAGCGCGCTCCGCGTTCGCGCGCAGCAACTTCGACACCTCCCAGCGAGGAGTGACACGCATCATCTCGCAAGCCGGGCGCGGACTGCTCAGTCCTCGTCTCGGCAAAGCGGGATCGATTCTTCCCGCTTCGTTTTACAATCGCGAGACAGAACAAGTCGCGCGAGATCTGCTAGGCACCGTTCTCAAAGTCAAAACTGCTGACGGTCTCGCAAGCGGAATCATTGTTGAAACTGAAGCATATGTGGGTGAACACGACGAAGCATGTCATGCTTTTGCGGGTCTCACAAAACGCACAGCCCCGCTCTACGGAAAGCCGGGAAC
>JBKJPM010000191.1:0-12760 GCA_046595175.1 Gemmatimonadaceae bacterium | reverse complement strand
GAAAACTCTCCGCGCGCATATACCGACGCTTTGGCCGAAAGTTGGGTGAGCCGGTTTATCAGACGTTGAGCTTGCCAGAGCGCAGCAATCAACGCAAGCGCAAGTGCAAGTGTACCCCATGCCACCGCTCGTAAGAAACCGTCGCGCGCTCGCGCAACAACTTTTTCCACCGGGCTCCCTACCAACACCTTCCAACCCGTCCGCTGCACAGGCTGAACCGCAAAAACCTTTTGCAATCCTTCCAGGCCTCGGCCGACAAAAACCGACTGTTGCCCGGCAACCAGTTGCGAGCCTAATGCGGTAGTGGAGATATCCTCTCCAATCCACTCTGCTCCATCAGAGTTGCGTGCGAGCACGCGATTCAAAGCAGATATAACGGTGACGCTTGCATCCGCCAGGGTTGCTGTCCTGGCAATGGAATCCAGCAATTTCAACGGAATCTTTACCATTCCCACTGCGCTGTCAGCTCGTACCAAACCCACCCAGACGAACGGGGCCAAATCAAGTTTCGCTGGCTCGATCACTACCAGCTTTCCATTTTTCGTTTCGGAAGGCGAAGAGCGCTTTCGGATTTCTGCGGCTGCTGACTGTGCGGTAGGCGAGCTACTTCTTTGCGTTCTGGCGAGTACCTCTTTCCCGACTATGTACACCTGCATTGGAAAGGGCGACGCGGCGGAGTCTACCTTGGCGACCGTCCATAAAACGGCTTCAATTTTGTCGAACAAGCCGTCAAATCGCTCGGCGAGAAGCAGTGATTGCTGTGAAGTAATTTCCGCCGCCAGTGGCGCCTGCCTTCGCAGGTGGCTTCTAGCCACGAAACCGATCAGGAGAAGAAAAGGCAAAACCGAGAAAAAAACCAGGAGTGCCAGTCTTGACCTTAATCCCAGTGATCGCCTTAGCTCCGGGCCTGAGGAAGACATTAATTGTGGCTTGGGACTCATCATGTAGTATGTCCTATCTGCACCGGGCAAGCCAGTTTTTTGGGGCTTCGCTGACTTCTTGCATTGCTCCTGGCATTGAGATTCAATTCATCAATACTCAAAAGGAAACCGAAAATGCAGCGAAAAGGATCAGCAGTATGGACAGGCGGCCTGAAGGACGGAAAGGGAACGGTCAGCACCGAAAGCGGAACGATCGAGAACGCCCAGTATTCCTTCAGCACGCGATTCGAGGATGGCAAAGGAACCAACCCGGAGGAGCTGATTGCAGCGGCGCACGCGGGATGTTTCTCGATGGCTCTCTCGGGACAGCTCAATGCCGCCGGCCTCGCCCCAGCAAGCATCAACACTACTGCAACCGTAACAGTTGAGAAAGTTGATTCAGGTTTTGCAATCACCGCCATTGCACTTGACGTGCACGCACGAGTTCCCGGAGCGGACAACGAGAAATTTCAGGCGGCCGCAAACGATGCGAAGGCCGGATGCCCGGTTTCTAGAGTCCTTAATGCGAAAATCACGATGACTGCGGTGCTGGATCAATAACACGGATGCTTCGGGCGACTCCGCGACGTTCGACACTTTTACGGTTGTCGACGCTCGCGGACGCACTGCAATCCGCACCTATGTTAAAGCTGCACGTACAGAGGTTCGGTAAGACGGATCGCAATCCGACCGCCGATCGGTATGCAGCCGTCATAGTGCGAATTCCTCGCGGCCATCACCGCACCGGCAGCAGCACCAGTTGCAGCACCGATCACAGTGGACTTCGTGCGCCTGCCGAGAATCTGTCCGGCGATTGCGCCGATCGCAGCGCCCGTCGCGACCTTGCGCGCGTCATCAGAGCCGTTCTCAGCGCGAATGCGGTCCACCTGCGTGGATGTAACAGTGGATGCGAGCTGATACGACCGCCCATTGATATTGATCGAGCGCACTACCAGCTCTAGCTGCACCGGATCGCCTGCACCGTCAGAGCGGCTGGAGCGTGTTATCTCTACGATTGCAGTGGCACCGGCCGGAATCATCGCGCCATTCGTGCCCTGTACCGCTTCCACCAATGACGCGGTGAAGCGATCACCAACGGAATTGGTGTTGGTGCAGACACGCTGACCCGAGTAAAGCGAAATCTGCTCACCCGCTGCAATTGTGCCAAGCTGACGTTCAGAACCGCGTGCGCTCTCGGTTACCGAGTTTCCGCTTTCAGTAACAACAGGCTGCGGTGTTTTCTCGGGAGCAGGTGCTGACTGAGTTCGGCGAACAACCGATGGCGGTGTCGCGCTTCCCGATCCCCGCGAAACCACGCGCATCTTTGGAGCGGGCGTCGGAGCAGATTGTGCGACTGTAGTCTTTGCAGAGTTGGCCGCGACATCCTGAAGCTGCGGCTGAGAGAGAGTGTCCTGGTTCGCAAGAGCAAGGTCTCGCGTAAGCGAGCTGTCCTGCGCCAGGATGTCCTCGCTCTTTTTTTCGCTGCATGCGGCAATTGCGATCGTCGCTGCGAGCAACAGGGGAATTGTTCGGATGTCGGCTTTCATGTATGACTTCACGTTGCAGCGCGCTCCCATGAGGGGAGCGCACCTGATTGAGCTATCTGCGTCCTGGGAAAGTCCCTCGAATCACGGGAATTCTGTTGTTGATTGCGATCGGAGGCGGCTGGCGCGTTCCGCGTCCAGGCGGCTCACAGTGATCTTCACCAACACCGCCGCCACGAAGCACGACGCCCATGATTTGAATTCCGATTCCGATGCCCGCGCCAATACCCGATCCACCGCGGCCTTCGCCGTTACCACCCGGCATTGACGTCATCACCGGAGTGGGTCGAGGAGCAACTGGAGCATCGTTGGTCGTTGCGACCGGCGCATTTTCCACGGATTGAAGCTCGGTCTCGGTAGTCGGAATACCAGCTGCTTCAACGGGTGCTGGCGTCCCTGTCTCCGCCTTACGATGACGAACCGCCCGCTGCGAAGCGGCGATTTTCTTCGGTGCCGGCGGCGACTGTTCTATCGCCGATACGACCTGCTGCGACTGACCGCCACTTGACGCGAGAGCCAGGCCGTCATTGCTCGTTGCTGCGTCGAGGTCCTTCTTCAGTTCATCGCTCATCGTATCGCTCCTGGAGCAGGCGGCAACGATGAGAACAGATGCTGTGATAAGCAGTTTTCGTTTCATGGGATCCTTCATCCTCGGTTTGTTGCGCAAAGAGCAACGCATGCGCCATGTGTTAAGCGCCAATCCAATGGGTTCAGCCCGATCTGTGTCCAGCGCGCAGGACAAACATGTCTCTGCACCGAGACAAAAAATCCGGCATTTTGACCCGACTGCATTTCCCGCACTGCTAACTTCGGGAACAGCTATTGCCCTCACCCGACCATCCATGTTTTACACCTTTCGTTTCGCGCGTTCCCTTTTAGCCGCAGCGTCAATTGGACTTTTTGTCGGCGCGTGCACGACTGTCGACCCCAGCCGCCTATCGCAACAGGAACGCGCCGCGATTGCGGATTCGATTAAACACATAGTCGTTGCTGCGTATGACCTGACTAAGCCCGATGTAGTAGGAAGCATGATGAGTCTTTATCCGACAACCGGCCGTGTTATTTCCGCATCGGTAGGTAGCGTCACGACCAATCGCCGCGACCTGCAGGCTCAGATCGCGAGTTTTTGGGAACGGGTTGGGAAGAACATGAAAAGTCCGAAGTGGGAATGGACTTCCATGAATTTTGACATTCTGTCCAGAACGTCAGCTGTCATGACAGCGACGTACCGGGTGCCCCACCTCACTCCGACGGGGCAGCCTCACGTTATCGGCGGAGCATGGACCGCCGTTTTTCAGTTGCAAAGCGGAAGGTGGGTGATCGTCCAGGAGCACCTGTCAGATTCACCCACCCCGTAAATCAGCCTTCGCCGCCGGATCCGTCCACTGAGCCGCGGAGTTCCTGATTCAATTGCGCTTCGCCGGTGATGATGGCCTTCCATGTCATTTCCTGGCCCTTTCTGTATCCTTTCTGCGTGAGCTTCACCCCTTCTGGTGAGATAGCAACCATGTAGGCCTGTCCATCAACCTCGATTTCGCGCTTTAATGTCTTGTCAAGTTTTGTCGCCATCAGTCTTGCCCGGTTTGGGTGAATACGGAGTTAATCCCCAAATAACATAGCCCAACATCGTAGGCGGCATCAATTGGAGCCAGATAATTCCCGAATTCTGCCAATACATGTGTCTTTTTTCCAAATTGCTCGTCTGTAAAAGCCAGTTGTATCGGCGTGGCCCGATTCGGGCGGAGGAGGTATGACAGCTCCCATGACAAAATCACTGGAAAACACCCCGGAAATGCGGCCCATATACCTCATTTTCGAGTTCGAGCGACGGGCGTACCCCATTGGTGCAGACACCTTTACCATCGGTCGGGCCAGTTCCTGTGACATCGTCATCCGTGAGCCCGCTGTTTCCAGGGTGCACGCCGAGCTGAACCGGACCACGGATGGTGTAACCATCAAGCCTTTTGGCGCGACGCCGACAATCATCAATGGACTTCCGGCACCCGGCCAGACTCTGCTTCATCATGGGGATGAGGTCGACATCGGCTCCGCGAAGCTCACCTTCAATGCGACGTCACTTCCACTCGGCGTGTCGATCGTGGACAAGTCGCGGCGCAAAGTTACGACAGAAGACATCGCTAACCGCCGGCCGACAATAACGAATCCAATCATGGCCGGACATTCAAATCCGAATCAGTCGCCGACGAGCAAGTTGTTCAAGCCGGCGATCATCATCGGAATACTGGCGCTTGTTGCTGCCTACTTCGTCGGAGTCATGCTCCGCTAGTCGACGAGCTGTTTCGTGAAGCGATGCAGGACCATCGCTTCGAGTGCTTCCCTCAGCTCGTCCAGCTCGATCATCTCCAGAACATCCGCGGCAAATGCATAAGTAAGAAGCTGACGCGCGCGCTCATCTCCGATTCCGCGGCTCTTCATGTAGAAAAGCCCGACTTCATCCAGGCGCCCGACGGTAGCGCCGTGCGTACACTTTACGTCGTCCGCAAAAATCTCGAGCTGCGGCTTCGTATCGATCCTCGCCTTGTCGGAAAGCAGGAGGTTGTTATTGCTCTGCTTGCCGTCAGTCTTTTGTGCTTCTGGATGAACGTAAACTTTCCCGTTGAAGACGCCGTGTGACTCGCCGTCCAGAATTCCCTTGTACACCTCATGACTTGGGCAGTGGGGCTGGACATGCTCGATCTTGGTTTGATGGTCCACGTGCTGCTTTCCATCCACCATGTACAGGCCATTCAGCGTGCACGTCGCGGCTTCGCCGTCGAGAACCGTATAGATGTTCGTGCGTGAAAGTGCTGCCCCAATCGCGAAGCTGAAGGAGACGTAGTTGCTTGTGCGCCCCTGCCGTACGCTCGTTGTACCGACATGAAATCCGGCAGTGCTCTCGCGCTGCAGCTTGTAGTGCGCGAGATGTGCGCCTTCATCGAGCACGGCTTCGGTAACCGCGTTGGTGAGGTATTCCGAATCCTTATTGGAGAAAAAACTCTCGATCACGACTGCCTTGGAGTTTCGTTCACAGGAAATGATGATTCTGGGATGCGACGCCTGCCGGATGTTCACGCCCACGTTCACATGCATAACGTGAATGGGAACGTCGAGCACAGCATCCTTGCTTACATGAATCAGCAGGGCATCCTGCATGAACGCCACGTTGAGGGCGGTGAAAGCGGAATCTGCAGGAGCCACTTTTCCGATGAGATCTTCGTCAGGGCTCGGAATATCGCTCATGCCTTCACTCAGGGCGCGGATGGAAACTCCCTTCCCGATTCCCTTCAGGGTGGAAAGTTTGCGCGAGAAGATTCCATTGACGAGCACCACGCCATGCCATTCTTCGTGGCGAAGACGGAAGTGCTCGATATCGGCCTTGGCGATTTCCGCGGAGCCTGCCAGTGAAAAAGTTCTTTCTGCTACAGGCGCGATGTTGGTAAAATGCCAGTCTTCATCGCGCATAGTCGGAAATCCGAGCTTCTGGAACAAATCGAATCCGTCCTCGCGCTGCTTCCTCAGCCAGTGCGGTTCCATGGATCGCGACTTACTCAACACCGCGAACTCCGACGCATAATTCTGCATTGCGGCCTGCGGATCCATCGTCTGCGTATAGCCGTCCGTCGCGACTCTTATTGCGGCATTGCTCACGCAGCTGGCTCCAGCAGCCAGTCGTATCCGCGCTCTTCCAGCTCCAGCGCCAGCTCTTTTCCCCCGGAGCGAACAATCCGCCCGCCTGCGAGGACATGTACGTAGTCCGGAACGATGTAGTTCAAAAGGCGCTGGTAATGCGTCACGACGATCGTTGCGTTGTCAGGCTTCCGCAGCGCGTTCACCCCTTTCGAAACAATCTTGAGCGCGTCGATGTCGAGCCCCGAATCAGTCTCATCCAGAATCGCGAGCCTGGGTTCCAGAACCGCCATTTGCAGAATCTCGTTCCGCTTTTTCTCGCCGCCGGAGAAACCTGTGTTGACCGACCGGTTCATCATCCCCTGGTCCATCTCCACGATCTTCGTCTTCTCTTCCATCAGGTCCAGGAACTCGAGTGGATCCAGCTCGGGCTCATTGCGCGACTTCCTGATCTCGTTGTACGCGGAGCGCAGAAAATAGGAATTGGTTACACCAGGGATTTCGATCGGATACTGAAACGCGAGAAAGATCCCACGCTGCGCGCGAACTTCCGGATCCATTTCCAGCAGGTTCTCACCATCGTACGTCACCGAACCCTTGGTGACTTCAAAGCTCGGGTGTCCGGCGATCACCTGCGCGAGCGTGCTCTTGCCGGAACCGTTCGGCCCCATGACTGCGTGTATTTCACCCGCATTCACGGTGAGGTTGATCCCGCGAAGTATTTCCTTCTCGCCGATTGAGGCGTGTAGGTCTTTGATTTCAAGCACGTGACTTTTCCTTTTGACTTGTTGGTGCGGATCCCGAAGCGGTACGCCCGGTTAGCCGACGCTGCCTTCGAGAGTGATTCCAAGCAGCTGCTGCGCTTCAACCGCGAACTCCATCGGCAGCTCCTTGAAAACTTCTCGGCAGAATCCGCTCACGATCATCGACACAGCCTGCTCGGCGCTCAATCCGCGCTGCTTGCAGTAGAAAATCTGGTCTTCACCAATTTTCGATGTGGACGCTTCGTGCTCCAGGGTCGCGGTATTGTTTTGGACTTCGATGTACGGAAAAGTGTGGGCTCCGCACTCGTTGCCGATTAGCATCGAGTCACACTGGGTATAGTTGCGCGCCCCGCTCGCTCGCGGCAACACGCGAACCAGTCCCCGATAGCTGTTGTTTCCCTTGCCGGCCGAAATTCCCTTGGAGACGATCGTGCTCTTCGTGTTCTTGCCGATGTGAATCATCTTCGTGCCGGTGTCTGCCTGCTGCATGCGATTCACGACTGCAACTGAGTAAAACTCACCGGTGGAGTTGTCGCCCTGCAGGATGACGCTCGGGTACTTCCAGGTGATCGCCGATCCGGTTTCGACCTGCGTCCACGAGATCTTCGAATTCACACCCGCGCACTTTCCGCGCTTCGTTACAAAGTTGTAAATGCCACCGACTCCCTTTTCGTCGCCGGCATACCAGTTCTGAACAGTTGAATACTTGATCTTCGCGTTGTCGAGCGCGATTAGCTCCACGACAGCTGCATGCAGCTGGTTCTCGTCGCGCTTGGGCGCGGTGCAGCCTTCGAGATAACTGACTGATGCGCCCTCGTCGGCGATGATCAGCGTCCGCTCGAACTGTCCGGTGCCTGCGCTGTTGATCCGGAAATAGGTCGAGAGCTCCATTGGACACTTGACGCCCTTGGGCACGTAGCAGAACGATCCGTCGCTGAACACAGCGGCGTTAAGTGCGGCAAAAAAATTGTCGCTGTGCGGGACTACTGTGCCGAGATATTTCTCGATTAGCTCCGGATGATTCTGGAGGGCATCGCCAAAGGATCCAAAAATGATTCCAAACTTGGAAAGCTCGTCCTTCATAGTCGTTCCGACCGAAACGCTATCGAAGATTGCGTCAACCGCGACGCCAGCGAGCTTCTTCTGCTCGGTCAGCGAGATTCCAAGCTTTTCATATGCGCGCAAAAGCTCAGGATCGACTTCATCCAGGGATTGAAGGGGCTTTACGCTTTTGGGGGCCGAGTAGTACCGGATCGCCTGATAGTCGATTGGCTTGTAGTGGATGTTGGGCCAATGCGGCTCCTTCATCGTCAGCCATCGCTTGTATGCCTTGAGCCGCCACTTCAGCATGAATGCGGGCTCGTTCTTTTTTGAGGAGATCAGGCGGATTACATCTTCATTCAGGCCAGGCGGAACGGTGTCCGTCTCGACGTCCGTTACGAACCCGTATTGGTAATCCCGATTGACCAGTGTCTCGATCGCCGAACTCACGCTATCTCCTTGGCATTACAGCACTTCCTTACGTAGATTGAATCCTAAGTGATTTTGTCGGGATAGTCAAACCTGCACCCGACAGGAGTTAAGTTCTTGAGTCGATTTGCTTTACATATCAGTGGCGATTTCGTACCCGGAAACTGCCATACTATAGATACCGGGCTCGAATGCCAGTGACCCCGAAAGGCTTCGAAATCGTGGCCAGGGTATCCCAGATCCCCGATCAATCGACGCTGGGAGTAACTCGCTCCACCGGCGAGCGAATCTGCCTAATTCGACGCGGAAACCTGATCACCGCCGTCCAGGACACCTGCACCCACCAGGAGTTCTCAATGTCTTCTGGCGATGTCCTTTCAGACGGGACGATCCAGTGCGCCTGGCACGGAGCCCGCTTTGACTGCGCGACCGGCGAAGTGAAGCAAATGCCGGCGACCGAGCCGCTTCCGGTATACGAAGTAGCTCTGGACGGCGACGAAATTTTCCTCGGACCGGTGCGCCCCCGAGCCACAAATGCATTCGAGCCCAGTGTCGCCGAGATCGCCCAATGAACCTCCGATCCGACTTTCCGATTTTTCAGAAATATCCGGACCTGCACTATCTGGATTCCGCCGCGACCGCGCAGAAGCCGCAGGCTGTGCTCGACGCAATCGTGAACTTCTACACGACGGCAAATGCGAACCCGCACCGCGGAGCTTACGCTCTCTCCGTTCTTTCCACAGACATGTACCACGCGGCCCGGGTTCGCCTTGCAAAGTTTCTCGGCGTAATCGATGCCGATTGTTTGATCTTTACTCGCGGAACGACGGAAGGCCTGAACCTGGTTGCACAAACATGGGGCCGAAAAAATCTCCAGAGCGGCGATGAGATCATTGTCACGGCGCTCGACCACCACGCCAACTTCGTCCCCTGGCAGCAGATTGCCACCGAAAAGGGCGCGCGCCTCCGTGTTTGTGAGCTGAATGCCGATGCAACTATCGACCTCGACAGCCTGGCGTCAATGCTCAACTCCAAAACCAGGATTGTCGCGTTCAACCACGTTTCCAATGCGATTGGCGTGATAAATCCTGTCAAAGAGATTGCCGAGCTCGTTCGCTCGAAGACCGGTGCGATCCTGGTTTGTGATGGAGCGCAGAGCGCGCCGCACATGCGGGTGGATTTCGATTCACTTGGCGTGGATTTCTATGCGTTCAGTGGCCACAAGATGTGCGGCCCCATGGGCATCGGCGGACTCATTGGAAAGCGCAAGCTTCTCGAGTCGATGCCGCCCTACCAGACGGGCGGCGACATGATCGAGTTTGTGCACGATGACCGGTCAACGTGGAATGTGCTGCCGCATAAGTTCGAGGCGGGTACACCCAACGCCGCGAATGCAGTCGGACTCGCTGCAGCTGTCGACTATCTGGACGGCATCGGAATGGACAACGTTCTCAAGCACGAGCAGGCGACGACTCTCGATGCTCACCGGAAGATTTCTGCCATCGATGGCATCACAGTCTATGGACCGCCGCCGGCTCATCGCTCCGGTGTCGTGAGCTTTACGATGGCTGATGTGCATCCGCATGACCTCGCAACTATTCTGGACAGTGATGGCATTTGCATTCGTGCAGGACACCACTGCGCCCAGCCGCTGATGCGACGCCTCGGGATTCCCGCGACGGCGCGCGCGTCGTTTTACGTGTACAACGATTCGACTGATACCGATGCGCTCGTTGCCGGTATTGAAAAGGCCCGCGAGATATTTGCACATGCCGGTATCTGATCCGAAGGCGGAGCTATCCGCGCTGTACCAGGAGATAATCCTGGATCACTACCGGAAGCCGCGCAACAAGGGAACGATGGAGAATGCCGACCGCACCGTTGCGATGCGCAATCCACTGTGCGGGGACGAAATCGACCTGCAGGTAAAGCTCACTCCTGAAGGAATCGAGGACGTGAAGTTCACCGGACGCGGCTGTTCAATCTCTCAGGCTTCGGCATCGATGATGACGCAGGTGGTCAAGGGAAAATCTCCCGAGGAAGCTGAAGAGCTACGCAAAAAATTCCGGCAGATGATCATGGGTGATCAAACGCTAGCTTCTGACAATTCGCTTGGGTCTCTGCGCTCACTCGTTGGAGTCTCGCGATTCCCCGCGCGGGTCAAGTGCGCGCTGCTCGCCTGGAACGCGTTGGAAGAAGCTATCGATCCGGATGCGACGCGAGCAGAGGGCAGCGAGGAGTAAGGCGAGACACGATTCCCAGGGCACGGGCTTCCGACTTTCCGGTTCCGGATACACCTTCCGGTTGGTTCCTCATACGGTCTTCCGCTTGAATCGACGACGTATTTTCCAAATGCTCGGGTTTGCAGCTGCTCTGCTTGGATCGAGTGGAGTTAATGCCCAGACCCGGTTGCCCGATTCCGCGCACGTCGATCGCGAGGCTCGGAAGGCGCAGGCGGACTTCGAGATTCGCCGGCGTGATTTTCTTCCTCTCGCTTTTTCCAAGCCGAACGAGGTTTCCTGCGAAATAACCATCGGACGCTACTGCTACTGGTACGCCGATCTCACGACCAAACCACCTGAACCGCCCAAGCTCAAGGAATCCCGGCAGCAGCTGCTCCGGTATCTCGATGACGTGGCTTCCCGCTTTCCCGGAGACGACTGGGTAAATGGACAGCGTGTGCGCTACCGGATTGAGGCGGAAGACAATGACGGAGCCATTCGCGCGGCACAAAGCTGTCAGGGCACAACCTCATGGTGTCACGCACTGCAGGGTCTCGCATATCACACTGCAGGAAGGTACGCCGAAGCAGAGCAGGTTTTTGATTTCGCACTCGAGACGATGCCCGAAAATGTTCGCTGCGATTTTCGAAATCTTTCGCTCCTGATAGACGGCGATCTGTCCAAAGTTTACAGGCAGAGTGATTGTCAGCGGCGCGCCACGATCGAGAAGCGCATCTGGTGGCTTGCGGACCCCATGTACTCCATCCCCGGCAACGACCGGCGGACTGAGCATCTTTCCCGTCAGGTAATGGACGTCATTTACAGCGATTCGCGACTGGCTAACGGAAATCGCTGGGGGCCTGACGCATCGGAAATCATGCTGCGCTATGGCTTTTATATTTTCTGGACGCGCGAGCCGCCCCCGCCCGGCACCAACAGGTCTCTTCCTGCCATCACGGATCATCAGGCGACACCGAGCTTCCACTTCCTTCCAGCAGTCTCGGACTTGGATTCGTTGGAGTCTCTTGGAAGCGTCAAGTGGAACATGAACTCTTTCCGCGTGCGCGAGCGCTACGCGCCGAAGTATGCGAAAGGATACATAGCGCTGGATTCACAGATTCTCCGCTTCTTGCGCGGAGATTCCTCGCTGCTCGTGACATCATATGATGTGAGCGGTGATTCCGCGTTTACGACGCCGCGGGTTCGTGCCGCACTTGTGTCGTCCATGCTGGAGCGAAGCACACCCGATGTTGCGGTTCGGCCTGAAGCACTCACTCACGATACAATTTCCCTGAGGACAGGACCTGGATGGCATCTGGCCGGTGTCGAGATTCTTTCGCCTGATTCCCAGGTTATAGCGCGGTCGCGCGTTCCTGTCAGGATTCCGATTGTCAATCATGGACTCGTTTCGCTTTCTGACATTCTCGTGTTCGCTACTGACGGTCGACTCGCAGAAAGTCTTGCCGATGCCATGTCACGGATGGTCACCTCCAATCGGGTGAACGGGGACAGGAAAGTTGGTTTGTACTGGGAGATCTACGATCTCTACACGACCGGCGAGTCATTGCCCGTATCGCTCACGCTGACCCGTCAGCGCGGTACCGCGCTCGAGCGAATGCGTGAAAATCTCGGCATCAGTCCGAAGCCCACTCCGCTAAGCATTCGCTGGACGGAACCAAAGTCCAACGTAGCCATCGCGCCACGCTCGATCCTGCTCGATCTCTCGCTTGTCCCAAAGGGAAAGTACGACCTGCGCATTGCCCTGGGGGATGAGGAACATCCCATCACCTCTACTCAGCGCAGCATCGAAATCAGGTAGCGGCCGGCCCTCTCTCCACAACTGTATTCACGGCCGTAAGAACCCAGAGCGCATTTTTCTGGTCGCGTGGAGAGAAGGCAGCGAGTATTTCAGCTTCGAGACGCTCGAGCCTGTCGAGAACCGTCTGGGCAAGCGACTCGCCGTGTGGAGTAAGACCGATCATCAACGACCTCCGGTCTCTGGGATTCACTTTACATGTTATCAGCTCACGCGACTCGAGTCGATTCAAGATGCTGGTGAGCGTGGAGCGCTTGTGACCGAATTCGACGTGTATCTGTCCAACACTCGAATCCCCATGAGCAGCGAGATGGGCGAGCACATGCGCCTCGGCCTGCGTCACCCCGAGGTGTGGGTCGGCGTCGAGGAAAGTCTCAATTGAGTGTGCAGCTCGATG
>JBKJPM010000193.1:0-2846 GCA_046595175.1 Gemmatimonadaceae bacterium | reverse complement strand
CCCAATGGCGGCACGCGTACAGTAAGGATGCCGGAGAGAGCGCTCAGCTTCCCGGTGTCAGTGCAGATGAAGTATCCGCGCATGTCAATGATCGCGATGGATGGAAAGCAGTTTCGGTCGAGCAGCGAAGCAAGGATTCTCTGGCGGGGCGATACGGTCCTGCCGCGAGGCGAGCTCCTCCTTAACGAAGCAGTTCCGTATTTATTGTTCCCGCTCATCACTTCCTTCGGGACGCAAAGCCGTGGGACTGTGATGATAGACGTTTCAAGCCAACAGGCAATAGGATTTAAATGACCACGACAGCCTCACTCGAATTGGAAATGCCTCCCTGCAATCATGTGCCCGCGCCATATCGCGGGCCGTCACGGGCAGAGATTATCGCGATGCGGAAGCAGTACACAAACCCGGCGATCTTCACTCTCTACAAGGATCCGCTGCTCATCGTCGAAGGCCATATGCAGTGGCTTTTTGACGAGACAGGAAAGAGATATCTCGACCTGTTTGCGGGAATTGTCACGGTGTCATGCGGCCACTGTCACCCAAAAGTAGTGAAAGCGCTCACCGACCAGGCCGAAACTCTGCAGCACGCCACGACGATCTATCTTCACCCCAATTTTCCCTTGCTTGCGAAGAAGCTCGCGTCCAAGATGCCACCGGGACTGGACGTCACCTACTTCACGAACAGCGGCAGTGAGGCCAATGATCTTGCAGTGTCCATGGCGAGACTGTACACGGGTAATTCGGATGTCATCGGAGTTCGCAACGGTTATCACGGTGGAAGTCCCAGCGCGATGGGACTCACGTCGCACAATACGTGGAAGTATCCGCTTCCCGGTGGATCAGGCGTGCATCACGCGATCAGCCCGGATCCGTATCGCAGCCCATTCACCGGTACGCCCGAAGAAATCGCCCGCAAGAGCGCTGAGGACATCCTAGGCATCATCAAGTTCTCCACGCCGGGAAAGATCGCCGCGTTCATAGCAGAGCCGATTCAGGGAGTGGGCGGCGCAACGCACGGAGCGAAGAATTATCTGAAGGAGGCGTATCGCATCGCTCGCGAAAATGGTGGAATGTGCATCGCCGACGAAGTGCAAACCGGTTTCGGCCGGACAGGCGATCACTACTGGGGATTCCAGAATTTCGATGTGACGCCCGACTTCGTCACGATGGCAAAGGGAATTGGAAATGGCGTTCCCCTGGGCGCAGTCACAACCAGAATGGATATCGCCAAGACGCTGACGCAGCGGATCCACTTCAATACATTCGGCGGAAATCCCGTCTGCATGGCTGCAGGCCTCGCCGTACTCGACGTGATCGATGAAGACGGGCTCCAGGAAAATTCGAAGGTTCTCGGCAAGCGCTTCAAGGAAGGCTTTGCAAAGCTGCAGAAGAATCACTCGCTGATCGGGGATGTTCGCGGTATGGGACTCATGCTTGGTGTCGAGCTTGTGAGGGACAGGAGCAGCAAGGAGCCTGCGAAGCAGGAAACTCTTGATGTCCTTGAAGCTGCGCGTGAAATGGGCGTTCTCGTCGGCAAGGGAGGATTGGACGGAAATGTGCTGCGCATCAAGCCGCCGATGTGCATTACTGCCGACGATGTGGACTTCGCACTGGATGTAATCGACAAGTCAATCGGAATGGCAGCGGGCTGACCAACTTTTAGAGAGGTTTCTCATGATTCTTGTAGCTGGAGCAACCGGAGTACTTGGAACGGAAATTGTCGAAAGGCTTCGGGAAGGGCGTCAGGATGTCCGCGGACTCGTGCGCGCAACGTCATCGCCGGAGAAGGTGGAGCGCCTACAGAAAGTGGGCGCCGAAGTTGCTCGTGGGGACCTGAAAGACAAGGTCTCACTCGAGCGCGCATGCGAAGGAGTGAAGACGGTCATTTCCACCGTCTCAACCATTACGACGGCCAAGGAGGGGGACACATTCGCCGCGACGGACAGGGATGGTACAATCGCGCTCATTGACGCCGCCAAATCCCGCGGTGTGGAACGTTTTGTATTCATATCTTTCGATACGTCGGATCTGCCGGACTGTGCATTGCGCGAAGCGAAGCGCGACGTTGAAGCCTATCTGAAGAAAAGCGGGCTGGTATACACAATTCTCCAACCCGGTCTTTTTATGGAATCATGGCTTGGTCCGATGCTCTTTGCCGACGTCGGCTCCGGGACTGCAAAAATCTACGGCGACGGGGAAAGGAAGCTGCCTTATGTATCGGTCTCCGATGTTGCATCCGTCACAGTTCAGGCACTGTCCTCGGCGAGTGCGCGGAATACGGTAATCCCATTCAGGGGCGTTGACGTCAGCCAGAATGAAGCACGCAGGATTTTCGAGGAAGCGTTCGGCAAGCCTTTGGCTGCGGTTGAAATTCCCGCAGCTGCGCTGGAGGCGCAGTGGAGTGCAGCAGAGGATCCGTTTCAAAAATCCTTCTGCGCGTTGATGCTGGGCGTGGGCGGTCGTGGGTTCAACCAGGCGATCGCCGCGTTGCCCTCCGACTTTAAACTGAACCCAACAACCGTGCGGCAGTTTGCCGCGCGGCAGGCCTCAGCCTGACGGGGAAGAACATGAAACTCGACAAGATCATCAAGGGCGGAAACGTCGTAACCCCGGGAGGAACGTTCGTGGGGGACGTTGGCGTCTCGGGCGAAAAGATTGCGGCGCTCGGCGCTGATCTCCCGACAAACGGGGCACAGGTGATCGACGCAACGGGACACCATGTAATTCCAGGTGTTCTCGACGTGCACGTGCACCTTGAGCTTCCATTCATGGGAGCAGTTTCCGCCGACGACTATCGCACCGGCACCCGCGCGGGTGCACGCGGCGGTGTGACGACTGTAATCGAT
>JBKJPM010000136.1:0-14104 GCA_046595175.1 Gemmatimonadaceae bacterium | reverse complement strand
CCTGATGGACAGAGTCTGGGGCTATCCCATCGAGGGAAGCTCGAATGTCGTAGAGGTGTATGTGAAACAACTCCGGCATAAGCTCGAATTGCTTGGCGAGCCGCGGCTCATTCACACTTTTCGTGGTGCCGGCTACGTTTTGCGGGAGCCGTGAGTCCGTCGACTGTTGAGTGCCTTTGGAAGAGTGTGCCATTCTCTGGCTATCGTTGTGAGGACGGGGCTGAACGATTCGCTGACGCCCCGTTGGGATAATGTTTGGCCATTGGCGGAGTTCGATACGTCCGCGGGTCGATTTGCCTGACTAAAACGCTGATAATTGCTTTTCTGGTGAGCTCGGCAACTTTCCTGGCAGGCTGGTTCCTTGCCGCCAGGGTGCTTCGGCGCGCAACGGCGCTCGCCGAGGCGGCGTATGCGATTGCGCGCTCTGGACAGGTATCTGAACGAGTGCATGTCGGAGAATCGCGCGCAGAGCTCGAGCGACTCGCCGAAGCATTCAACGAGATGCTGGGACGACTGGAACAAACCCAGTCGGTACAGCAGCGGTTTATCTCGGACGCCTCGCATGAGTTACGGGCACCACTGACGGTGGTTCAGGGAAATCTTGAAATTCTCTTGCGGCACACGGTTACGGATGCCGATCGCCGCGATGCGGTTCGTGAGGCCTACAGCGAGGCTGGTCGCCTGGGCCGCCTGGTTGCTGCATTGCTGGCTTTGGCAAACTCTGATGCCGGAGTGTTGGCGCAACGAATACCGGTTGAACTGGACCGGGTTCTATTGGGGGTGCTGGGTGAGGCACGTCATCTTGGATCGGCCAACCATATAGAAGTGGAGTTGCTTGAACCTGTGACGGTCCGCGGGGATCCGGACCGGCTTAAGCAGCTCTTCCTGATTTTGGTGGACAATGCAGTGAAGTACAACCTTCCTGACGGCCCGGTCGTTGTGACGCTTCGGCGCATTCAAGATCTCGCGGGTGAGCCGCGGGTCATGGCCGAGGTATGCATTCGGGACTCGGGCATCGGAATACCGTCCGAGGAAATCACACGAGTATTCGACCGATTTTATCGTGGCGTTGGAGCGCGCGCGCGCGATCCGGGTGGTACAGGACTTGGTCTTCCAATTGCGCGTGGAGTTGCAACGCAGCATGGTGGCACTGTTACGCTATCGAGTGAGCCTGGGCGTGGTACCGTTGCGACCGTTCGCCTTCCAATTGTTTAATGCACCGACCAGGGGAAGATCAGGCTACACGTGGGCCTGGCTCGTGCTTTGTGTGTCCCCAAAGCTCGCCCTCAATAGCGCGCTCGCCTTCGCGTGCCCCGCGGTGGTCAGGGTCGCGCGCAATCGCGAGATGATCGTGACCTGAGGGCGTCGGCCCACCGAGTTCCTCACCCGGTGTCACTCGAAATATCCGTCCTTCGCCGGGATGATCGACCGCTTCCTGGAAGCGGTGTGCCTTCCGCGCAACTTCTGTCAGAAACGCGTCGAACCCTGCAACTCCCATGGCTTCAACGAGTCCAGGCACAAGGCCCTTGATGAGCACGAGTCGCTCGCCCACGGAAAGATCAAGGGTGCGATGGACGAGCTCCCGAATTGTCGCGTTGTCCAGCCACTCGTAAAAAGGACTATGCCGTGCATCGACGCCAGTCTCTGAGCTCGCCTCTGAATGATTCATGTGATCCAATGTCAGCGCAGTGTAGGGGAGCCCCTCACTTCGGGTCTTGGTGCGGTTTATCATGAGTTTCCGGGATCCGTTCGTATTCAGCGCCACCGCTGCCAGCCGCGCCGAACTTGGGCGAGACCATTCCACCTTCCTTCGTATAGGGAGGCTCATGTTGTTCGAGTTCAATTCCCCCCTCGGCAGCCGATGCGTCCGACTTGTTCACGTAGCGGCCTGGGTCACTCTCGAACTGTTGCTTGCATTTGGCGGAGCAGAAATAGTACTCCTCGCCCTGAAAGCTGGAATGGCCAGCCGCAGTTTCGGAGTCGACCATCATTCCGCAAACCGGATCTTTTTTTTGTGACATGGTTCACCTCGGAAGACTGTGTTGCGACGTTGCCCGCTCTTGCGGGACGCGCAGAATGTACGATGGCAGAAGCTGCAAACCATGCGCCATACTCAGGAAAACGGGTGGCATCCGTCTCGCGCGGTTCACGTTGTCCCACCCGATTTTTTTATTAATGCGGGCCAGTCAGTGTGTACGAATCCGGCTTCCGGGCGATCGCTGCGCTGGTAGGTGTGAGCGCCGAAAAGATCGCGCTGCGCCTGCGTGAGGTTCTGCGGTAATACTGCGGTGCGATAGCTATCGAAATACGCCAGCGATGCGGACAGGGCGGGGACTGGAATCCCATGCTCGATGGCCATCCTTACCGTACGTCTCCAGGCAGGCTCCGCTCCAAGAATCTGCGGCCGGATGTCCGTGTCGAGCAGAAGATTCGGTAGTTCGGGCGCGCGCTCGAATGCTTTCATGACGGTATCGAGGAATCGTGCCCGAATGATGCACCCGCCCTTCCAGATTCGCGCGATCTCGTGCAGGTCGACGTTCCACTTATATTCTGCCGAAGCAGAGCGCAGCAGGGCCATGCCTTGCGCGTATGCGCAGATGGTAGATGCGAAAAGTGCATCGCGGATCGATACCAGTATGTCCGGATCGACATCGGCATTGTCTGTGCCCGGAACCGCGAGCAGAGCGCTCGCGTTTACCCGTTCGGCCTTCATGCTTGAAAGGACGCGCGAATCCATCGCTGCGGTGATCGTGGGTATCGGTACAGCGAGATCGAGCGCAATCTGTGCTGTCCATTTGCCTGTACCCTTTTGTCCCGCCTGGTCAAGAATGAGATTGATGAGTGGGCTGCCGGTTTCGGGATCGCGGACAGCAAGTATCTGGGATGTGATCTCAATCAGAAACGATTCGAGCGGGCCGAGGTTCCACTTGGCGAATATGCCGGCAGCATCCGGCGCTGACAGGCCCACCGTACGCCGCAGAAGGTCGTACGTCTCGGCAATCAGTTGCATGACGCCGTACTCGATCCCGTTGTGAACCATTTTCACGAAGTGGCCGGCGCCGTCCGGACCAACGTACGTCACGCAGGGCCCGGACTCGGTCTTCGCGGCAATCGCTTCGAGCATTGGGCGGAGACTGTCGTAGGCTTCCCGTGGTCCGCCGGGCATCAGTGAAGGGCCGTTGCGCGCTCCATTTTCACCGCCTGACACGCCCATGCCAACGAAGTGCACGCCCTGTGAGCGGGACGCGATGTCGCGGCGCTGCGTATCCTTGAAGAAAGAATTTCCGCCGTCGATAACCACGTCTCCGCGGGAGAGCAGCGGCGCAAGTTGTCCCAGCATCTCGTCGACTGGGTCGCCCGCCTTTATCATCAACAGCACGTGGCGGGGCGCACTCAGCGCTGCCACGAATTCCGCAAGAGTTGCCGTGCCGATGAGATGCGCGTTACCGGAGTTGCGATCGAGGAACTGCTTTGTCTTTTCTGTGGTGCGCGTCCATACTGCGACCCGGTAACCGTGGTCTGTGAGGTTCAAGGCAAGGTTCTCGCCCATCACCGCAAGTCCTACCACTCCGATGCTTGCGAGGCCCGGATCCGGGTCGGTCATCACGTGACTCCCGCCGGGTGCGGCGATTCGACCGGGAATCCGCCGAGATGGCGAAACCTGAGGTGGATGTAGATGAGAATGCTGAGTATTGCGGCGAAGAAGCACCAGACTGAAACAAGGGCGCGCGCGTACACCAGATAAGCGCCGATGAAGGACAACAGTGCCAGCACGCCGAACAGGTTGACGAACTTGTGGCTGGAGAAAAAGCAACTGATGCAGGTCGCCGACAGGTAGAGGATGATCACTGCGGGTATATAGAAGTGCGGCGAGTCATAGACGATGTGCCGGCCTATCAGCTCTCCGACGAGCGGCCGCTCTATGATTGAATACAGGAGGTAGAGACCGACCGCGAGACCGGCAACCTGGAATACCCCAAGCGTTTTTTTACGCCAGCGCGAGGTTTCCATAAGGCCCACGGCGAAGGGGACGTAGATGGGCCAAAGCACGTGCGAGAATCCTGAGTAGACGCTGGACATCACCGCCCGGAGAAATGGTGCGTCATTCGCAAACGTGAGCCAGATCACACCCTCGGTGAGCTGCTGTATTCCAAACAGCAATGGAATAAGGGCAAAAGGAATTTCGGCTTTCCTCTCCGTCCTGCGCAGTGTGGCAATGCCAATCCCCGACAAAGCCGTTCCGGCAACGAAGCTTGCTGTTGCGGAGAAACACATTAGTGGGGGCTCCGGCGTTTCGGAGTAGACATTGTCATGCGTGCCCGAGATGGTGGGAGCTGACAGTTCCGCAGCACGAGCCGGCCTTGTCCACCACCGGCAGACTTGTCGTCTTGTGCTCGTTCAGCTTGTGACGCGCTGTGTCGAGTGGTTCGTCCATCCCACAGCACGCAGAAGCGGGGCGCATGATTTCCACAACTGGTACGCTTGACGCACGCTTGTCGTCTGCGGCGACGCTGCAGCAAACGTCGCGCTCGGTGACGACACCCACGAGTTTGCGTTTGTTCGCAGTATCGATCACTGGCGCGCATCCCGAACCTGAGTTGCGCATCGCGGCTGCGGCCTGCGCCGCACTGTCTTTGGGGCCGCAGCATCCGGCGTCTTCGATTGGTTTCATGACATCGCTGCAACAGCTCATTGTTTCATCCTCATTAATTGGTGGGGTGGTACAGGTAGGGAAGCTTTAGACAGCACTGCTCTTCTGTCGCAACTGTTTTAGCAGGATAATGCTGACGGTTGCGATTACGACCTGGGTGGCGGGCAGAATGCTGTCGAGATCGATGCCTTCGTCAAAGCTGTCGGAGGGAAACAGCCACGGGTGGCTTGCGGCGTTGGCAAGGTGAAGGTTTATCGCCAGGAATGCACCGCCAATCGACGCGGCGGCAATGCCGAGAAGAATCAGTGTACGCCACCCGTTGGATATGCGATCCCATGCGAATATCCAAACCAGAGGCGCCACTATGAGTGTGAGCCCGGCCAGCGCTTCGCTGATTTCAATGAGGTACCCAAGAAAAACCGCGTTCGGGATGGCCGCAGCTTTGAGGAAACCGCCGTACCATGTGGCTGCGTCAGGCGCTTTTTCGGTGAGCTCTCCGGCCAGACCCGCGGGAAAGCCGCCCCGCACAATCTTGACGAGCCCGGAGATGAACCACTCGTATCCGATGATTATCTCCACCGACAGCAGACCGATCATCCCTGGTGCGGGTCTGGTTCGGAGTGTTTTTAGTGAAGCTTGACGCGCCAATTCGGGCATCTGTCGTTAGTCATGGTCATCGGTTGCAACTGGCTGTCGTTCGACTGCCTTATACGCCAACGTTAAGAACTCTGCTGAGCGTCCGCTGAGCGCCCGCTGAAATGGCCACAAATGGTGGATCAACCATGCCAGAGCAAGAGCCGCAACTAAAACGAAGATTTCAGCGAGGTTTCAGGGGCGATTCAGCTTGGCGGAGTACCATGCTCCTGCCTTCAAGGCATTGGGGAGATAACAATTTCCACTTGGAGCGATTTCGTTGCGGGGATTCTCATCGGCGTGTCGAGCTTGTCACGGGGCCCGGTCGGCGAACGGTAAGGGGGCCGGGAATGTTCATCCGATGACAGCAACATATGCATTCTGCGGGCGTTCACTTACTTGAGGATGAAATCATGCAATGGCTCGTTACAAACTGGTTCTGGGCGTTGGTCGGCATCGCCTTCGTCGCGATGCACTTGTTCGGACATGGAGGACATGGAGGACATGGAGGACATGCGGGCGCAAACAGTACGCAACTTACCCGGGACGGTGATCTGGAAGAGCCGAGCGATCGCGGCGTGAGCAGGGATTTTGGCGGCCACCAGCACTGACGCTGGTGTCGCGGCTACGGCTGCCCCACTTCGGACAAAGGACAATTGCATGCTGAATCTCAAAGTAGTGAGCTGGTCGTTGGGAATATTTTCCGCCATCAGCTTCGTGCTATGTGTCATCTACGGGCTGGTCGTGCCGTCGAGCCTGCACGCGCCACAGGTGCTTGAGGCGGTGCTGCCCGCGTTCAAGTGGCTGACATTCGGCGGATTCGTGTTGGGCCTGATTGAGAGTTTTCTCTACGGTGCGTATGCCGGACTCGTCTTTGTGCCCATTTACAACGCCCTCTACCGTCGCTGGGGTGCGGCAAACCCCGTTGGGTAACCATTGTCCTGCTGCGACGTATCAGGCAGGAGAGACCCGTCGGCGCCAGAGCTGACCCGGGAGCGTCGCGGCCTGGGGTTCCCGGAGTAAGGCGATAATGCAGGCCGTAATACGCCATCACCCGTTACGTAATCACGGTCGAAAATCCAGACCATGTCTGTAACGGTGTATCGCGCATGGAACTCGACGGCAAGGCACTCACCGCCACGGGCGCGATTGCCTTGGTGGATGACGGCCAAACCCATTCGCTGCGCGTCGTGCTTGGCTAAACCTTGATGACGGGCAGATACCCGTCAACCGCGCGGTGCAGGGTGACGCTGAGACAACAACTTGTGGAGAGAATATGATCGAACCGAAAAACACGCTTGATGTCCCGCTGCCGCCACATGTTACGTCAGGACTCGGGACCGTCACCCCGAAGCACCTCGTCCGACTCGCCGCGCTCTTCCTCGTGTTCGCTCGCTGGCCGGACAACAAGTACTGACACCGTCGCCTCGCGCATCACCTTGTCCGCAACGCTTCCTACGAACGCGCGCGCGAGACCGCTCCGGCCGTGAGTGGCTAGCGCAACGAGGTCGGCGTCAATCGCCGTGGCGTACTCGAGGATGGCACGCGCGGGAGACGTATGTACCACGACGTGTGTTCTTACGCGCCAATGATTGGTAGGGAGGGGACCTGCAAACCCGTCGAGGTAGTTCTGGGCTTCCTCTACCGACTCCGCGTCGGCGTCGTCCTGTATCTCCTGTGTTTCCGCTCCGTCGACCAAGCCGGCGATATCGGGAAACGGATCGAGCGAAGGCGTGGGTTGTATGACGCGAAGCAGCACCAATTCTGTCCCTCCCGACCCTGTGAACTGTGTCAGCGGCGCGAGCACCTCTTCGGCCAGTCGAGATCCGTCCAGCGGAACCAATACGCGGTGGGGTGGCCAGCCCGCCGTAGCCGGGTCGGCCCCGTCAAGGGGACGCACGAGTAACACTGGCGTGGCACTGTGCCGAACGAGCCGGTCCGCGACATTACCCATCAGTGCGCGACTGAGTCCGCCTCGGCCGTGGCTTGTCAATGCGATCAACCGTACTCCGCGGGCAGCCACGTATTCCTCGAGCGCGCTCGAGGTCGGGCCGAGAAGGAGCGTCGCGGTTACCGGAACGCCGTGCTCCTCGGTGGACCGCTGTGCGAGCGCGACGATCGGCTCGCGCATGCGATGTGCCTCGTCGATGTCCAGAGTGTTGTCGTAGGCCGGTGCATGCCCGAGGTATGGCAGAACCTGGTGCACATGCGCGAGGTCAACTGTTCCGCCGATCAAGCGCGCGATCACGATTGCGACCGGCAGCGCCTGCTCGCTTGCGGGCGAACCGTCCAGGGGGACGAGAATCGTGTTCACCATGTATGACTCCCGATAGTGTTCTGATTAATGCTGGACGCTGCAGGTGCGGCTAGTCTCTATGGGGTTTTACTTTTGGGACTGGGCCGGTTCCGGAAGGGAGCATGTCACCCGAGAATTCAGGCCAGTCGCTTGTGTGTACCGTGTGCTCCGAAGCTTCGCGTTGCTCGGAACTGACACGGGGCTCCCCGCTCTTCCCGCCGTAGCCACTCTCATGAATCCACTGGCGATTGACTAGCACATCAGATTTGGAGCGCTTGGCAGTGGAGTCAACTAACCGGGCGCCAGCGTTGTCCGGTGGTACCCGCTGGTCCTGCGCTGGCGCTATCGCCTCATCATCAGGGGGATTTTCTCCGCTCTTGCGTGCTCGGTCCTGGGGTTTCCCGGTGTTCATTGTCAACCGCTGCTCCTGATGAATCCTGCTGTGCTTCAATGACTGCTGGAGTGTGCATGGTATACCGTGTGCCTGAGCGGCCGCTGAAGATTTCATGAGGGAGCAGCCCGCGCCGGAGTTTGAGCAGTCAGTGACTTGTGCTGAAGCCATTGAAAGTTCAGCGCGAACTCAGCGGCCGCTCAGTTTGGGTGGATACACTGCGCGCAATGCTAAGAAAGCCAGTCCACACACCGAAGTCTGAACGACGCCGGACGGTTACGCGGCGGGCAAGCGCCTCTTGAACGAAGAAAGTGGCTTTGTCCTGGTCACCGGCTCCAACGGCGGTATTGGTCAGGCCGTCATGCGACGATTCGCAGGCCGATTCGACCAGGTGGTTGGCTTTGACCGCAAGGCGCCAACCCCGCCTCCGCCAGGCTGCACATACATGCCCGTGGAGATCACTTCAGACGAAAGCGTTAAAGAAGCCCTCCGAATTCTCAAGGAGCACCACGGTTCGCGCATCGCGTCCGTCATTCATCTAGCCGCGTATTACGACTTTTTTGGTGCACCGAGTCCGAAGTACGAAGAAATAACGGTACGGGGAACAGAGCGGCTCCTGCGCGGATTGCGCGAAGGCGGCTTTGATGTGGAGCAGTTTCTCTTCTCGAGCACGATGCTCGTTCACGCACCGGGAGAGCCCGGTCAGTTCATAAATGAAGACTGGCCGCTGCGGCCGACATGGGCATATCCAGAATCCAAAGTGAAAACGGAGAAAATCATCCGTGGCAGTCGCGGAGAGATTCCCATTGTTCTGCTCCGCATTTCCGGCGTATACGACGACGGCTGCCATTCGATACCGCTGACGCATCAGATTCAGCGGATCTATGAGAAACAGTTCACGCGCCGTTTCTATTCAGCATCCACTGCTCACGGACAGACCTTCCTCCACGAAGATGATCTTGTGGAGGCGATTGGACGCCTTGTCGAACGCCGCGCAAAGCTTCCTCCGGAATTGTCGCTGTTGCTCGGCGAGCCGGAGACCCTGAGCTACGACGAACTTCAGCACACTTTTTCCCGCTTGATTCATGCTGAGTCGCTGGAGACTGTCATTGTTCCCCGACTGCCCGCAAAGATCGGTGCCTGGCTGATGAATCTCCTGCCGGGGGAGAATTTCATTAAGCCATGGATGATAGACCGCGCTGCTGATCACTACGCGCTCGATATCAGGCGTATTCGCGAGCTTTTGAATTGGGAGCCGACGCGAACATTGCGCAAAACTCTGCCAATAATGATTGCGGGGCTCAAGGCCGACCCTTCAGCCTGGTACAAGGAAAACAAACTCGAGTCGTCGCCGAAACCCTCGAAACCCGTCCCTCCGCATACCGAGAAGCACCCTGCGGAAATTGAGAGCATGGCCTCGCACGAAGGCATGTCCGCCACTTCAATGAGTCACGAAGGCATGTCGGCCGCCTCAATGAGTCATGAACAGAGTACGCCGTGGCCGCACTTCGCCAACATGGTGCTTGGACTGTGGCTCATCACCGGCGTTTTCGCGCTCGACTTCCGCAGCACATCGCTCCGTGTGAGTGACCTAGTGAGCGGCGGTCTCGTCCTGATTCTCGCGATGCTTTCGCTGTCAAAGCGTCCGCTCGTGCGGTTCTGGTCACCATGGGCAAATTCGATCGTCGGTCTCTGGCTGCTGTTCGCGCCCCTTGTTTTCTGGGCTCCGGCGGCTGGCGTGTACTTGAACGACACACTGGTAGGCGCATTAGTGGTTGTATTCGCCATACTGGCGCCCGGGATGCCGATGGCAAAGGGGATGTCCATGGCCGAGGGTCCGGATATTCCGCCGGGCTGGTCATACAACCCATCGAGCTGGACGCAGCGTGCGCCGATCATCGCGCTCGCGCTTATCGGTTTCTTTCTTTCGCGCCAGATGACTGCGTTCCAGCTTGGTCACATAGGATCCTTCGCAGATCCATTCTTTGGAATGGGAACGGAGCGCGTGCTGACCTCCGATGTTTCGCGCGCGTTTCCGATTCCGGACGGGGGTCTCGGCGCTGTCGCATACATGGTGGAGTTTCTCATGGGCTTCATGGGTAACAAGGCCCGGTGGCGCACAATGCCGTGGATGGTGACCTTCTTCGGCATTCTTGTTGTTCCGCTTGGCGTTGTGAGCATCACTCTGATTATCCTGCAGCCGCTTGCTGTTGGGGCGTGGTGTACGCCGTGCCTGATTGCTGCTGCCGCGATGGTCGTCATGATTGCGCTTACTCTCGACGAGGTAGTAGCCATGGGGCAGTTCCTCGTTCAGGCTCGCCGTGAGGGACAGCCATTCTGGCGTACGTTCTGGCTGGGCGGTACGCTAAAAGAACTTCCTGTTGTCAGTCCCGTTCACGCAGATACAGTGCGGCCGATAGCCATGGTCTGGGGAGTTGCACTGCACTGGCAACTTCTGGTGTCGGTTGCTCTCGGTATCTGGCTGATGTTTACCCCCTATCTGGCGGGAGCGACGGGTTCCGCTGCACACACCGAACATGTTATCGGCGCACTCATCGTCACGTTCGCCGTAATGGCGCTGGCCGATGTTGGGCGTGCGCTGCGCTTTACGAATGTGCTGTTCGGAGCGCTGGTGATCGCTGCGCCGTGGGTTGTTAGCGGGGCTACGAGCGTCTCACGCTGGATCGATCTGGCTGCGGGGATCCTCGTGATACTGCTCAGCATACCGAAGGGTCGTATCGGCGAGCGTTATGGAAGCTGGGAACGGTTCATTCGATGACGATCGCACTGCTGAAGTCGGCAGCACTCGTGGCTGTTGGCTTCCACCACAAAGGGTAATGCAATGCAATGGCTAATTTCAAAAAACTTTTTCAATGCTAGTGGAGGCTGTCTAATGAAGCGGCGTTTCGGAGCAGTTTCCCTTGTTTTCGCTCTGTTCATTTTCGGATCGGGAGCCCGGCTTGCGGCGGCGCAGGCAATGCCGTCAGGCCAGGAAGAGGGAGAGGTGGCTCACCCGTTCCTGACGCACATGGGCGTTCCCGAAGGCGTAGGAGTCTTCTCACTACGCGGATCTGGTCTGATTACACGAGCTGATGGCAGCGACAAGGGTGATTTCGCTTTCCACTTTGAGACCGGTCTCACAAAAAGCATTGGGCTTCACGTCCGCAACGACGCCTTTCGCACAAACCCGCGCACTGAAGTGATGTTTCAGTTCGCGGCCATTATGAGCAAGAACGGCATGAGCGGTTTTGCGCCGATCATCGAATTTGAAATCCCAACACGTTCAGGCGTCAGCAGAATCCATTCGCTTGTTGGATTCACCTCGGCACTCGCGAATTCACAGTTGGCGTTTAACCAGGTCATTCACTACAACCCTCGTGAGGACGCGGGTGACGCAAGTGTCGCCCTGGTCGCTCGCGTTGGTGAGCGTTTCTTTCCGGCGTTCGAGATCCTGGGCGAAGGAGGGAAGGGCGCGAGGCCTGTCATCATGCTGCTGGCGGGGCTGAAAATGCAGGTGCGCGAGGGCGTCAACTTCGGGGTTGCATATCAGTTCCCGGTGACCAATAACCGGGACTTTTCATCGCGCCTGCTCGTCCAACCGGAGGTCGAGTGGAAAACGCAACGGTAGGATGCGGGCTGGGTCGCCTCATGCTGGATTCATTCACTATTAACGAGAGACGAGTACAATGAGATTATCAAAACCGATTCACCTGATGAGCATTGCCGTTTCAGTAGCTGGCGCAGTTGCGCTACTCGGCGCATGGATAGCGGGGGATAGCGGGACATTTATCGGATTTTCTCAAGGCCACCTCTTCAACGATGCGATCGCGTTAGAGTTAATCGCGATTGCCGCGGCCGTTTGCACTTTGGTGCGCATCCAGCTTGAACGAGACAATCCCGGCTCCTCTCCGATTCTGTAATGGCAAGGCCTGTGACTTCAGGCTACACAGAGCCACTCTACATTCTCCCGTTCGACCACCGTGCATCGTTCGAGAAGGGAATGTTCGGCTGGACCGGAACGCTCACCACGGAACAGGTCGCGCGGATCGCGGACGCAAAGCGAGTGATCTACGACGGCTTTGCGGCCGCTGTCGCTGGGGGTGTGCCCCCGTATAAAGCCGGCATTCTCGTGGATGAACATTTTGGTGCCGCCATTCTGCGCGACGCAAAACGCAGCAGCTACATCACCTGCCTGCCTGTCGAAAAGAGCGGTCAGGATGAGTTCAGGTTCGAATTCGGTGAGGAGTTCGCGCGCCACATCGAGGAGTTCGCCCCGACTTTTTGCAAAGTGCTTGTCCGCTATAATCCAGAGGGCGACGCCGCCCTGAACAGCCGCCAGGCTGTGCATCTCCGACGCCTGTCCGAATACCTCACGACCAGCCCGTCGAATTACATGTTCGAACTCCTCGTACCTGCGACGACAAGACAACTCAAGGATGTTAGAGCAGATTTGCGGGTGTACGATCAGGAGCTCCGTCCCGCTCTGATGGTTCGCGCAATCCGGGATCTACAGGACGCCGGAGTTGAGCCCGATGTCTGGAAAGTCGAAGGCGTCGAGCGCCGGGAAGACTACGAACGCATCGTGGCCGCGGCGCGGCGCGGGGGACGCAGCGAGGTTGGCTGCATAGTTCTCGGACGCGGGGAAAACGAAGAGCATGTTCGCTCCTGGCTGGTGACCGCAGCGGGGGTCACCGGATTCATCGGCTTCGCGGTTGGCCGCACCACCTTCTGGGATTCCCTGATCGCCTGGCGCGATGAGAAAATCACCCGTGCCGCCGCAGTCGCAGAGATCGCGCACCGGTATCGGAACTGGGTTGAGGTGTTCGAGCACGCTCGGGCCCGAACGTGACGACTTCGGTACGCGCGGAAGCGCGGGAGACAATCAGCCGGCCGCCGCTCAGCGAGGCGGAGGCGTGCACTCTCGTAATTTTCGGTGCGACCGGCGACCTCACCAAGCGGAAGCTCATACCGGCACTGTATGAACTTCAGTGTCTCGGTGGAATGAATAACCGCTGCGAGATCGTGGGTACCGGGCGCACGCCTCTTACGGATGACGAATTTCGCCGGCGTTTGCGTGAAGCGATCACTCAATCCAGCGACCCGGTAAATCTCAGCGATCCACGATGGCAGGAGTTTGAGCGGCGACTGAGCTACCTTCAAGGCGACCCAGCCGACGCTGAGTTCTACACCCGGCTCGCCGCCGATCTCCTTGCGCGGCGCCTCAAAGGCGGTAACCCGAACCTGATGTTCTACATTGCGACCCCATCCTCACTGGCTCGTCCAATCATCGACGGGCTGGGGGCAGCAGGACTGGCGAAGAATGACAAGGGCTGGTCCCGCATTGTGATCGAGAAGCCTTTCGGCCGCGACCTAAAATCCGGACAGGAACTGAACCGCGCGGTGAACGTGGTATTCGCCGAGGAAGCGATTTTTCGAATCGATCACTATCTCGGGAAAGAGACTGTTCAGAACATTCTCGTCTTTCGTTTCGGCAACACGATGCTCGAGCCGGTTTGGAACCGGAACTATATCGACTACGTGGAGATCACCGCTGCCGAGACGATGGGCATCGAGTCGCGCGCCGCGTTTTATGAAGAAACAGGTGCACTGCGTGACATGGTTACCAATCACCTGCTTCAGCTACTCACGCTCATAGCGATGGAACCACCGGCTGCTCTCGATGCTGATGCACTCCGTGACCAGAAGCTGCAGGTTTTGCGAGCGATTCGTCCCATGACCCGGGACGAAGTAAAGCTGCGAACGACTCGTGGACAGTACGCCGCGGGCACCGTCGGGGAGAAGGCTGTCCCCGGATATCGGGAAGAGCAGGGCGTTCAGGCTGACTCCAGCACGGAGACCTATGCCGCAATCGACTTCCGGATCGACAACTGGCGATGGGAAGGTGTGCCATTCTACGTTCGCACGGGAAAGCGTCTTTCACGCCAGTGCACCGAAATCGTGGTGCATTTTAAAAGAACTCCGCAGGCGCTTTTTTCCAGCGCAGCTGCGACAGATTTGGATCCAAATCGCATCACGCTGAGAATCCAGCCAGAGGAGGGAATCCATATCGGTTTCGCGGCCAAGCGGCCGGGTAGCGAACTGCGGTCCATTGGTGTCGACGCTGACTTCTCAT
>JBKJPM010000046.1:0-11689 GCA_046595175.1 Gemmatimonadaceae bacterium | reverse complement strand
AACAACACGCATGGTACGCTGCACTACTTCGGGAAAGATGACGCGCTGGCGTCCGCAGCCTCGCATGCGGGACAGACAGCAGATCCCGATTTCCGCCAGCATCAGATCGGATTTACGCTCGGTGGCCCACTGGTAAAAGACAAGGCATTTTACTTCGTTGCGTTTGACCAGCAGACATACAACGAGACGAAACAGAAAACACGTCCACGTAGCGCGGCCCTGGACTCGCTCACTGGATTTCTTGCTACTGCATTCAATGGTGCCCTGGCAGGCGATTTCGGCCCCATTGGGCGGACCAATGACGCACGGGTCGCGCTGGTTAAAGTCGACTGGCGGCTCAATGAGCGGAACAACGCTTCGCTCAAGTACAACTACACCAACTCGCGCCAGGAAAATGGCACCTTTGACGTGGATACATGGGGTCGTAGCGCCAACGGGGTCGAGCGAGACTTCTCCCACGCGGTAAACGGCAGCCTTGTGTCTCATTTCGAGAACGCGTTGGACAACGAATTCCGATTCCAGCTCGCTCGTGAAGACCGACCGCGTCCCTATTCCGGTCCAGGCTTTCCCAGCGGCCGACGCTTTCCCGACACAGGGATGGATTTTGGAAGCGGGTTCAGGTTCGGCCTTCCCTTCTTTCTTCCGATTACGGCTAAGGACACCCGCATTCAGCTGCTCGATAACATATCCGCTGTACGGGGTGACCATCTGATGAAGGCAGGGTTCGAGTGGAACCGCACTGAGGAGAAACAAACCTTCATCGGCTTCGCTAACGGACGGTTTATCTTCAATTCCGTGACCGGCTTCAGGAATTACGTTACGAATGGCAATGGTTACGTCGAATGCAGCAGCAACGCTACCAAAGCTCAGGTAACCACCAGCAACACCGGTGTATGTCCGGCCGGAACCTTCATCTCCGGTCCGGTGCTCCTCTATCTGCAACAGGCAGGCGTAGGCGGTCGTACCGTTGAGGAGGCCGGCACACAAAGCATTCCGCAGCACGATCTCTCCGTCTTCGTGCAGGACACCTGGAAGCCGAAAACCAATCTGACGGTGAATTACGGGCTGCGGTGGGAAGGACAGGTCGAGCCAGATCCGATTACACCTCCGGGAGACGTGTTCTTTGCTGGTTTCATTGGCAAGACGGTTACAAACAGCAAGGGCGCATTCACCTTCCCGTCAGACGGAAACATTCCCTCGGACATGAAGATGTTTCAGCCGCGACTTGGTATCGCGTGGGACGTAAACGGTGATGGAAAAGAGGCCGTTCGGGCAAGCGCCGGGCTTTATTATGCGCGCATACCCGGTCTCAACCTGGCCAGCACGCGGAGTACAAACGGATCCATCGGCCAGACAATATTCCGCAACAGCGGGCTAATTCCGATTCTCGGCCGGCCGCCGGCATATGACCAGCTCCTGCCCGCGCCGACAGGCGCTCCATTCCGTCCAGATGTGTTTGTCGTAGACAGAGATTTCCGGAACCCGCGAACGATGAGTGCATCGCTGGGCTACGAGAAAGAGGTATGGAGCAAGGTGGCGGTGTCAGCCAGCTACACGTACGCAAAAACCGACTTCCTTACGCGTTTTATTAATCGAAACGATGCCGTATTCGGCTCGCCCTGGAGCACTGGGCTGAATGGCGGCGTCAATGGCATCGGAACGCTTACAACAGTCGAAAGCTCGGCAAGATCCCGCTACCAGGGTTTGACCTTGGGAATCACACGCATTGCCGACCCGGATTTTCAGTTCCAGGCAAACTATACCCTGTCAGCCGACAAGTCGGACGACGATAACGAGCGCGATCCCTTCAAGTTTTTCTATGCGAGCGCCGGCAATCTCGGTCCGGAGTACGGCTATAGCGAGCGTGATCAGCGCCACCGCTTCAATGCGTGGGCACTGAAGAAGTTGCCGTGGGACATTTATGCCAACAGTCGCTTTACGGCAACTTCTGCGCAGCCAACGTCGGAGCAGTGTGGCGCCGGTAACAAGGGCAACGGAAAACGTGCGGTTACTCCGCAGGACCGGATCTGTGGCGACGGGTCCATCCTCGAACGCAATTCACTTCGCCGCGATAACGCATTCATAAGCTGGGACTTGAGATTATCGCGCCCCTTTGCCACGCGCTCGAACAGCCAGATCGAGGCAATTCTGGAAATCTTCAACGTTCTCAATCGCGATAATTTCCATGATTCGTCCGCATCCTCCCTGCTATTCAATTTCGACGGCACTATTCGCAGCGGACTCGGAGATCCACGACAGATCCAGCTTGGCGTGCGTTACGCTTTTTGAGACTTCAGCGGGACAAGGAGTGCTGATGTAATCGCAGCGCCGGGTCTGGCATTCACAGGCCCGGCGTTGTGTTTACAAAGCCTTACCACTCTATGTGGCGCCGCCATTTTCCGCGCGTGTGCGGAAAGTCGCTCCTGTAATGTCCACCACGGGATTCCTTTCTCATTAGCGCGGCGTCGGCAATGAGACTGGCGGTCTGAACCATGTTCAGCTCTTCCGTTGCACCTTCCGGCAACCGCCGCTCAATATCATTCAGAAGTTCGATGCAAGTGCGCAGTCCCTTCGCCGTCCGGGAAATTCCTGCGTACTCCCACATAATCCGCTTGACCTCGTCGGATGCGACTTGCGCGGCACCACGGTCCTTTAGTTTTGGCGCACCCCAATTGGATTTTCGCGGGACACGCTCGAGCTTATCTATTTTGATCATGTCGCGCGCAACTCGTTCGGCGAATACGAGTCCTTCGAGCAGCGAGTTGGAAGCAAGACGATTCGCACCATGTACGCCGGTCCTCGATACTTCGCCGCAGGCATACATGCGTCGAATGCTGGTGCACCCGGAAAGATCGGTGACGATGCCGCCCATCATGTAGTGTGCGGCTGGCGTCACGGGCATGAGATCCTTTCCAGGATCGATGCCACGCGCCCGGCAGATCGCAAAAATTCCCGGAAATCTTTTCTCGAATGATTTCCCAAGCTTCCGCGCATCGAGCCAGACAGTCCTGTCTCCCAGTCCTTCCCGAAAAATTGCTCGGGCCACAACATCACGTGGCGCAAGCTCGGCAAGCTTGTGCTTCCGCGTCATAAAGCGAACACCCTCTTCATTCAATAGAAGCGCGCCTTCACCACGCACTGCTTCCGAAATCAACATCAGCGGATTTTCCGGAGTATCCAGAGCCGTCGGATGAAACTGCACGAATTCCATGTCCGCCAGCTTTGCGCCCGCACGATGTGCTATAGCGAATCCGTCTCCAGTCGCGACTTCCGGATTGGTTGTGTACTTGTAAACCTGACCGCATCCCCCTGTTGCGAGAACTGTCGCGTCCGCGATGATTTCCACTGGTTTTCCCGCAATTGTGGCTCGCACCCCGACGCATTCGCCCTTGCTGATCACGAGATCGAGAACCCGGGTCTTTTCCAGGACCTTGATTCGTTTGGTTTCGCGGACCCGGGCGATCAAGGTTCGTGCGACTTCGGCCCCGGTCTGATCCCCATGAGCGTGAACAATCCGGCGCCGGGAATGGGCTGCTTCCCTGCCGAGACGGAAGTTTCCCCCGGGATCCAGATCGAAGGCCGCGCCGGCTGTTTGCAGCTCCCGCACCCGGGCAGGCCCTTCCTCCACCAGAACTTCGACAGCGGCTGCGTCGCAAAGCGCGCCACCTGCCGCCAGGGTGTCTTTTCGATGGAGCTCCGGAGAATCTCCAGCACCAAGCGCGGCAGCAATCCCCCCCTGAGCATACGCGGTGGCGCTGTCAAAGAGTGACCGTTTGGTCAAAACCAGCACTTCGCCATCGGTCGAAGCACGCCATGCCGTATGCAATCCGGCAACCCCACTTCCCACTACCAGAAAACGCGTGCGAATCCGGTCAGCCATACCGGGAAATCAATGCGGGCGCCACCCCCATCGAAAGGGGCAGGAACTGCTTGCCAGAGAATGGTTTCTGAACGATTCTTTGTCCGCATGCGTAAACTGCTGATCGTGGTCGCCATCCTCCTGGTGGCCCACATATCCCTTTTATTTGCCGGACCCAAGGGTCTCATAGGCGATTCCTCGTCAGGGCTCTCCGTGGGAGTGGTCTTTGACGTCGGTGGTCGCGGCGACAAATCGTTCAATGACGGCGCCTATGCCGGTGCCGACAGCGCCGCGAAAACCCTTCATCCGCTCATTCGTTACATAGAGCCGGGTGAAGGAGCGGATCGTGAAGCAGCAATGCGATTGCTCGCCGCTGAAAAGATGAACCTGATCATTGGCGTCGGCTTCATTTTTACCGATGACATCAACACGCTTGCGAAGGAGTATCCGAACACGTCATTCGCAGGTGTCGATTATGCTGTCGCAACCGATGCACATGGAAATCCACTTCCGACACCGCCCAACGTCGCCGCGCTGAAATTCCGCGAAGAAGAAGGGTCCTTTCTCGTCGGTGCCATCGCTGCAATGGTTAGCAAGTCGAAGAAGATTGGATTTCTCGGCGGTATGGACATTCCCTTGATCCACAAATTCGAAGCTGGCTACCGCGCTGGAGTAAAGGCCGTGTGCCGCGACTGTGAAGTAGTTTCGGCATACGCGGGAGTGACGCCTGCTGCCTTTGCAAATCCCGGCAAAGGCAAGGAGATCGCGCTCAGTCAGTATGATCGCGGCGTCGAAGTCATTTACCACGTATCTGGTGCTACCGGACAAGGACTTTTCGAGGCGGCCCGCCAGAGGAAGAAGCTGGCAATAGGAGTTGACGCAGATCAATACGGTGAAGCGCCCGGCTACGTTCTAACATCGATGCTGAAGGGAATCAATACGGCAACGTACGACGTTATCGCGCGCAAAAAGGCCGGCACATTCGTAGGTGGCGTCCAATCTTACGGGCTTAAGGAAAATGGCGTCGGATACGTTTACGATGAACACAACAAGGCGATGATTCCGGATTCCGTGCGCGCGCGCGTCGAAGCGCTCAGGCAGGACATCATCGACGGAAAGATAAAGGTGCCTTCAGAACGATGAGCGCAATTCACATGGAAAGCGTCTCAAAATACTTCGGACCCATTCGCGCGAATCACAACGCATCGCTCGAGGTGACCACCGGTGAAATTCACGCACTGGTCGGTGAGAACGGCGCCGGAAAATCCACCCTGATGCGAATCCTCGCCGGGCTCATGCAGCCGGATTCAGGCAAGATCGAAGTGAATGGAGCGGACGCGACAGGATGGAGCACCGCCGACGCAATCAAGGCCGGAATCGGAATGGTTCACCAGCATTTCATGTTGGTCCCGACCTTGACGGTCACAGAGAACATCGTACTGGGTCGAGAACCGACAAAGAGCGGGATGATCGACTACGGCGGCGCGGTCCGGGAAGTCGAAGCACTCTGCAAGGAAACCGGACTCGTCATCGACCCAAACAAAAAAGTCTCCGATCTCTCAGTTGGAGAGGCACAGCGAGTCGAGATTCTCAAGACGCTGTATCGCGGCGCCAAAATCCTGATTCTCGACGAACCCACTGCGGTGCTTTCACCACCCGAAGTCGTTGAGCTTTGGTCAGTCCTGAAACGGCTGCGCGACAGTGGTGGAACGGTGGTCCTGATCACCCACCGGCTCGACGAGGTCATGGAAATTTCCGACATGATCACTGTCATGCGTGCGGGAACAACTGTCGAGCGAATCAAAACGGAAGGAACGTCGCCCTCGCAGATTGCGCGCGCCATGGTTGGTCGCGACGTCTCTCTTTCCGCCGACCGCCGCACGGCGCGCGCTTCGTCCTCTGGATCGACAATCATCGAAGTGCATGACCTGGTCGTCGCTGGAAACCGGAAAACACGCGAAGTGGACAGTGTCAGCTTTACCATCGGCGCCGGGGAAATCCTCGGGATTGCAGGCGTTGAAGGAAATGGGCAGACGGAGCTCATCGAAGCTCTCGCCGGACTGCGCGAAGTTGAATCAGGAACAATCAGCATCAACGGCGTGGACATCACGCGGAAAGCGGTCCGCGAACGCCGAGCGGCCGGGCTCACCCATATTCCCGAAGACAGGCACCGTCGCGGACTGATTCTGGATTACTCGATCGCCGACAATCTCGTTCTCGGCGATCATGCTGAATACTCGCGCAGAGGTATTCTGGACTTCGACAGGATCGGCACGAATGCCGACGGAAGCGTTAGGAAGTATGACATCCGTCCACCGCAGCATGCACTCGCCGCACGCACACTGTCTGGTGGGAACCAGCAAAAGATTGTGATCGCGCGGGAGATGGGCCGGAACTTCTCGGTTTTGCTGGCCTCGCAGCCGACACGCGGTGTAGATGTCGGTGCCATCGAGTTCATTCACGAACGTTTGCTACAGGCACGCTCGGAAGGAAAAGCTGTGCTGCTTGTTTCCGCGGAGTTAAATGAAGTGCTCGCCCTCGCCGATCGCGTGGCGGTGATGTTCCGAGGAAAGTTCGCAGCAGTTCTTCCCATAGCGGAAGCGAACGAGGAAGTTCTGGCTGAATACATGGTTGGAACCCGTTCAGCGAGTGCAGCATGAGCGTGGCACGCGAGCGCTTTGAAGAGGCTGTACTCCCGTCGGTAGTCGCCTTGCTCATCGCGCTTATATGCGGCGACATCCTCATCCTGATCTTTGGACAATCTCCCGGTGCTGTTTACCGGCTGCTCATCGAGGGTACCTGGGGCAACCCGTACGGCTTCGCGCAGGTTCTATACAAGACGACAACGCTCGCGTTTACCGGTCTCGCGGTCGCGTATGCGCTTCGCGCTGGATTGTTCAACATTGGAGCCGAATCCCAGCTTGCTGCCGGTGGGTTCGCAGCTGCGCTCGTCGGGCTTTATCTCCCCAGCGGTCTTTCGGTTTTTGTCGCAGCACCGCTTTGCATCCTTGCTGCTGGGATCGCCGGTGGGCTGATTGGTTTCATACCGGGTTATTTGCGAACACGATTTGGAGCCCATGAAGTAATTGTGACGATCATGCTCAACTTCATTGTGCTCGCGTTCCTGAACTGGATCGTCGTTTCGCATCTTCACGTCCCTGAAACCCTGCACACTGAAGAAATTCACGCCGGCGCGCTGCCGCGATTGGAAAGCTTCATTCCCAGCTTTCACGGTTCCGCCGCGAACGTAACCCTCTTCCTCGCGCTGATCGCTGCTATTGCTGCCTGGTATTATATCTTCAAGGGCCGGGGTGGCTACGAGCTGCGCGCGGTCGGACTCCAGCCTGATGCGGCCGAGTATGGAGGAATCAACGTTAACCACGTGTGGCTGAAGGCGATGGTCATTTCGGGATTCATCGCGGGCGTCGGCGGGGTGAACAACGTTCTCGGCTACAAGCACTACTATGAAGAGGGATTTGCCGGCGGATCCGGCTTCCTTGGAATTGCGGTCGCACTTGTTGGAAGAAATCATCCATTCGGTGTGCTTCTCGCCGCGTTTTTTTTCGCCACACTGTCGCAGGGCGGACTCGCAATTCACGCATTCGTGCCAAAGCAGATGGTGGATGTGCTTCAGGGCGTCGTCATTATTGCCGTAGCAGTGTCAGTACCTGAAGTTCGCGCGATTATCCTGAAGAACAGAAAGCCGGTGACCGCATGATCATTTTCGGAATTATCACCCAGATACTTCGAATTTCGATTCCCTACCTGTTCGCCGCAGCTGGCGGTGTCATCGCTGAGCGCGCCGGAATCATCAGCCTGACGCTTGAAGGATTCATGCTCACCGGCGCGTTTGCGGGAACAATCGGCGCCTACTACAGCGGCAGTCCATGGGTCGGCGTAGCTTGCGCCCTGTTTGGCGGCCTGGTCTTCGGCGCAATTCACGCGGTCGCAAGCATTCGATATCGCGCTGACCAGGTTGTAATGGGCGTTGCAATAAATCTTCTAGCTGTCGGCATGACCCGTTTCTTCTTGCTGCTGATGTTCAAGAGCTCGTCTAATTCTCCGCGCGTTCCAGGATTTGGTGGAGGTGCGGCGTTCGGGTTCGACAATCCACTTCTCTGGATGGGGTTGCTCAGCACTCCAATTCTTGCGTTTGTGATGTACAAGACCCCATACGGTTTGCGCGTGCGCGCCGTGGGCGAGCATCCGCAGGCAGCCGAGACACTTGGCGTTCGCGTGAAGCTGGTGCGATACGGTGCGGTGTGTTTGTCCGGCATGCTCGCGTCGCTCGGCGGAGTTTATCTCGCACTCGACCAGCATCAATTCACCAGCGGCATGACTGCTGGTCGCGGATTCATTGCGATCTCCGCCGTCATATTTGGAAGATGGGATCCGATTCGAGCTGGACTGGCGTGCTTGCTCTTTGCTGCCGCTGAGACTGCGCAAATCCATTTGCAGGGCAATAACGCAATCCCATCGCAGTTCGTCGAAATGATTCCCTACGTGCTGACCATCATCGCGCTTGCTGGAGTTGTGGGAAGAGCCGTTCCGCCGGCTGCATTGGGAAGAGCCGACCACTAGATGTTCAAAAAGTTATCGGTCCTGATCGTCACAGCCTTTGTGGATATGGTGGGGCTCCTCATGGTGCTCCCACTCATGCCATTCTATGCGCGAGACCTAGGCGCAGGATCGCTCATGGTGACTGTACTCGTGTCGGCATTTACTGCCGCACAACTGCTGAGCGCGCCGCTATGGGGAAGATTCTCCGATAGGTACGGACGACGGCCCGCGCTGATGGTCGGCCTTGCAGCGGCTGCGATTGCATATGTCGTGTTTGGCTTTGCAACGTCCATCTGGCTTATTCTTCTTTCCCGAGTCGTACAAGGTGCAGGCGGCGGAACTGTCGGAGTTATTCAGGCATACGTCGCCGATGCAACTGAACCCAATCAGCGAGCGAAAGCGCTCGGATGGTTGTCTGCGGCCACTAGTGTTGGTGTGGCACTCGGCCCGCCACTCGGTTCCGCGGCTTTGCATTTGTGGGGGCGGCCCGGACCAGGTATGACAGCCGCCGTGCTATGCGTCGTCAACATTACTTTCTGCTGGCTCTACCTGCCCGAGACGCGGGACATGGTGGCGGCAAAATCACTCGACAATCGGCCGCGCACTGCATCAAAGGACGCCGTGATCCGGGTCTTTACTCATCCCCAGGAAGCGGCTCCGAAGTTGATCTGGATTTACGCGATTGCGATGGGAGCGTTTCAGGGAATGACGGCAATCCTCGCGCTATTTCTCGCGGACAGGTTCGGCCTGACTCCGGACAAGGTGTGGATCTTCTTCACCTACATTGGCGCGATTTCATTTGTTACACGGGCTGGTGTGCTCGGTCGTCTCGTGGATAAATACGGAGAGGAGCGAATTGCGCTCGGGGGGCTGGTGCTGCTGTGCCTTGGCCTCGCGACCATGCCGCTCGCACGTGCGGTCTCATTCCCATTGCCAGGCTTCGAGACGGTAACGCTGTCAAAATATTTTGTGCTCGCTGTTTCGATTGCGCTCCTTCCACTCGGAACGGCGTTCACATTCCCATGTGTCACATCCATGCTTTCGCGCGTTATATCCGCGAACGAGCGCGGCCTGTACATGGGGGTCCAGCAGACATTTGGCGGACTCGGCCGCATCATCGTTCCGCTGTGGGCCGGATTTGCGTACGACCGGTTTGGCAAGACGGTTCCCTTCTTTACCTCATCGCTGCTTGTGCTGATTGCGATTACCCTGAGCTACCGCGTGACTGTGACGCGTCGTGCGCAGCCACTTCCTGATCCGGTGAGTGAGCTCGCTCAGTAGGATCCTCAGGTGGGTCGCAATTGGCGCGGCTCTCTTTATTGTAGTGATGACGATCCAGAGCCGCCGTCCTGATGCCGGACGGAACGAGTACACAATCATCATCGATCGTCCACCGTCAGAAGTGTTTCCCTGGATCACCGAGGCTTACCGGCTGACGCGCTGGATGAATGGACTGGAGTCATCGGTCCAGGTTTCTGGCGACAGTGCTGCGCGGGGATCCAAGTCACGGGAGACAATTCTCGTCAACCGAAAACGCTACACATTCCTGTCTGAGATCATCGACCTCAAGCGCGACACCCTGCTGGTCGTGCACATTGTTTCGGACCCGCCGGGTTTTACCATCAACTCGGTCTACGAGCTGTCGCCGGCGGGTGCGGGAACGCGGCTGCATTATATCGGTCGCGCAGATTATGTGAGCCTGTTCGCCCGCGTCATGGAGCCGATAATAACTCCCCAGTCACAACGGAAAGTTGAATCGGATTTAAAACGGCTCAAGAATCTGGTGGAAGCCCAGCCCGGCTCGCGCGGAATTTAGCCGCGTACCTCGCTCATAAGGGCAAGCGTATTTCCTTCTGTGTCCTTGAGGAATGTCATCCAGAGATCGTGATCAGGCATCTTGGCGATGAGATGCGGCTGGTCAATAAATTCCGCCCCGCCTGACTTGAAGGCTTCGTAGCTGGAATTAATGTCGCTGACCTTGAAATAGATAATGTTGCTGTGGTTGGCGAATTCCCTGTCAACCGGATTGTCGAGCAAAATCCGCACACCGCCGCAATTGAAGAACGCCAGCTGCGGAGGCGCTTCAAAGAGAAATTGCATTCCGAGTACGTCCCGGTAAAACTTTACCGCGCGCGGGAGATCCTTTACCGGAATTGCTATCTGGCCTATTGAGTCGATGTTTGGCATTGTCTGTTAACTAAGGTTTGCCAGCTGCGACAGGGAGCGAGGGATCCGGTTGCTCCCAGGGTGTTGAGCAGATACTATGCGGGATTGGGTAATTGTCAAACACCCCCTGCATGAGAAGCCTGTGAGTAAAGCTCACGAGATTGAGATCCAGGTTCGCTTCGCCGACACTGATGCCATCGGCCACGTTAACAATTCCTGCTTCGCGCAGTATTCCGAGGTGGGCCGGCTCGCTTTTGGGCAGGCGACTGGCCAGAAGGTCACTTCATTGATTCTCGCGCGGCTCGCAATCGATTTCCGCGCCCAGATTAATCTTGGCGACAAGGTCATCGTTCGCACATGGGTTGAGCGAGTCGGGCGATCCAGCATCACGATGAAGCAGACAATCATGGCAAATGGTCAGATTGCTGCGGACATCGGAACCGTTGTTGTGTACTTCGACTATTCAACCAACCGGCCGATGGAAATTCCTCCCGAGCTTAAGGCTTCGGTCGGTGATTACCTCATCGAATCCGCAGAGTGAGCATGCGCGCCGGGGTTTTTGGCACTGGAGGGGCCGGCGGTTATTTTGGCGCCCAGCTCGCGCTTGCGGGTGAAGACGTCGTCTTCATTGCCCGGGGTGAGCACCTTCGCGCAATTCAGGAACGCGGGCTTGCGATCGAGTTCGATGACGGAGAGAAAATTGTAAAAGTGGTTGCAACTGACGCTCCGGCTTCGGCCGGCAAGGTGGACGTCATTCTTATGGGTGTGAAAACCTGGCAGCTAAAGGATTCCGCCCGGACAATGCTCCCCATGATGCACGAAAAAACGTTTGTTGTTCCACTCCAGAATGGTGTCGAGGCTGCAAGCGATCTCGCTGAGATCGTCGGCGCGGAGCGTGTAGTGGACGGAACATGTGGTACCATCACCAGGATTACTGCACCCGGCCGACTTCGCAGCATCGGCCACACGAACTTCATCCGCTTCGGCGAAACGGACAATCGGCAGAGTGAGCGCGTTCTAAAGCTGCGAGACATGCTCATAGATGCCGGCGTGCGCGCGGAGATCCCGGAAGACATTCGCGTTGCCGTCTGGAAGAAATTTGCC
>JBKJPM010000033.1:0-5584 GCA_046595175.1 Gemmatimonadaceae bacterium | reverse complement strand
ATCGAGGCAGCGCCCGGTGGCGGACTATATCGTTCCGATGACGCAGGTTCTTCTTTCATTCCAGTTGACACGACAACACGCAGGCTCATCACCCGTCCCTTCTACTACACCAACATCACCGCTGATCCCCACAACGAAAATGTTGTGTACGTCGGCACTGAGCGTTTTTACAGGAGCGCTGACGGTGGGCGGAGCTGGTCTACGCAGACCACACCCCACGGCGACAACCACGACCTGTGGATCAATCCGAATAACTCCGCGATAATGATCCAGTCCAACGATGGCGGCGCGAACGTCACGCTGGATGGTGGACTAAACTGGTCTTCGCAAACCAATCAGCCGACCGCGGAGATTTATCAGGTCTATGTTGATAACCAGTACCCATATCGGCTGTACGGCGCGCAGCAGGACAATAACAACGAGCTGATAGTTCCAAGTCTCCCCGTGACAGCTTCGGAGGTGGAAGATCCGCTTATGCTCTACCGTCCAGCGGGTGGATGTGAAAGCGGACCTATCGTTCCGCATCTCACCAACCCGGACACTATTTATGGTGGGTGCAAGGGACTCTTCTCCCGATACTCGCAGCACACAGGTCAGGAGAAAAATTATGCGATCGGCCAACAGTCGCTCTATGGCAATGCGGGAAAGGACCTGATCTATCGATTCCAGCGCGTCGGTCCAATCGAGACGTCTCCACACGATGCACGCATTGTGTATGCAGGCTCGCAGTATTTGCACCGTACGCGCGACGAAGGGGTGACATGGGAGCGCATCTCGCCCGATCTTACCTGGAATCCCGTCGAGCGGCAGCAGCGCGTTTCTGGAGAGCCGATAACAATTGACGTGACGGGTGAGGAGACTTACAGCACGCTGTACGCAATTCGTGAATCGCCCGTGCAGCGCGGGTTGATATGGACCGGCGCGAATGACGGCCCATTCAGCATTACGCGCGACAATGGAAAAACCTGGAAGAACATCACCCCGGGAGCGCAGCCGCTTGGCTGCAGGGTACAGAACATCGAGCCATCACCGCACAGGGCAGCGACTGCGTACTATGCCGTGCTCTGTTATCTGCTTGGTGATTTCCATCCCTACATATGGCGCACGGATGACTTTGGTTCCAGCTGGGCGCTGGTCACTCCTGGCAACAATGGGATTCCCGCTGATTATCCGACCCGGGTGGTGCGCGAGGATCCGGCACGCGCAGGATTGCTGTACGCGGGCACCGAGTTCGGAATGTTCGTGTCCTTTGACAATGGCGGACGCTGGCAGCCATTGCAGCTGAATCTCCCGATTACTCCGGTGACTGACATGAAGATTCATCGCAACGACATGGTAATCTCCACGCAAGGCCGCGGATTCTGGATACTGGACGATATCACTCCGTTGCAGCAGCTCGGCGTTGGCACTATTCCATCCCGGCATTTGCTCAGGCCGCGCACCGCAGTTCGCTTTCACTATCCGTCGCAGTTCGGAGGCACGGAATCCACCAGGTTTTCGCCTGGTGATCCTCAATACATTACGCCAGGTGCGGTCATCAATTACTGGCTGTCGGACAGAAACGCGCCGGTCACAATCGAAATCCTTGATGCCAGCCAGAAAGTCATTCGCGCTTTCTCGAGCGAGCAGGACACAATGAAGCGCGTAACCCAGCCCATGTCCGGGCTGCGTCCTGCGATGGAAGCAGCGGGAACTGTTCGCCTTCCAAAAAGTTCAGGACTGAATCGAGTCATCTGGGATCTTGCGATGCCGGGTGCCTGGAATCGAGCAGCGGACACAAGTGGTCGCCGCGGTCCCATGATTGCGCCCGGGAATTACACCGTGCGACTGACCACCGGTGGTGTCGTCGAGAGCCAGCCGATAAAGATCGAAGCAGATCCACGAATTGCGCGCGACGGGATTACTGCGGAAATCCTGCGCGAACAGCTCGCTCACAATCTTCTTGTGCGTGACATGCTGAGCGACGTAAATATCGCTGCCGTCCGGATAGCCGCGCTCAAGAAAAAGTTGAGCGGGAATGTGGCGGCATCTGCTGCCCTCAAGGCGATCGAGGAAAAGCTTGTCACTCCTTCTGTTCGCTACAGCAAGCCGGGTCTCCAGGCTCACATCCAGTATTTGTACTCTGCGACTACCGGTGCCGATCAAAAAGTGGGACGTGATGCGGTCGAGCGGTATGCGGCGCTGCGGAAGGAGCTGGATTCCGCGCTGGCTGAACTTCAGCGGATTGACGCGATTTGACAAAGCATCCGCTGGATCTCCCTGGTTCGATTCCGGCTCGAGGAAATCGCTTCTCCCGTGGAATCGGCCGTTTCATCCTGCGCGCGATTGGTTGGAAGATCGAAGGCGCGCTCCCAAACTTCCCCAAGATGGTCGTGATAGTCGCACCACATACGTCCAACTGGGACTTCCCGCTCGGTGTCGTGGGACTGTTTGCGCTCGGCGTTCAGCTGACGTTTTTGGCAAAACACTCACTCTTCCGCCCGCCCATCGGAGCGGTGATGCGGTGGCTGGGTGGAATTCCGGTCAAGCGCGTTGTGCGCGAGGACATCGTAGCCATTGAGGTTGAGGCATTCAACAGGAACGATGCCTGGGTGCTCGCTCTCGCGCCGGAGGGAACACGCAAGTACGTCGAGAAATGGCGGACCGGTTTCTATAACATTGCAGTTGGCGCGGGAGCTCCAATCATTCCGGTCGGCTTCGACTACAGCACCAAGACAATCCTGATCATGAGGCCATTCATCCCGTCGGGAGACATGGACGCGGAAGTGGCTGAGCTGCGGAAGTTGTACAAAAAAGAGTGGGCCCTGAAGCCTGAAAACTTTCATCTGCTGGCATAGTTGGTGTTACATTTTACCTCTCCTCTACAAGAGTCTTTATGCCTATTCGCGACGGAAAGCGTTACTGCGTCAACCACACGAACTCCCGCATGCGCCGCACGGAGAATTTCAAGGCGCTTGCAAATGTTAAAGGCGACGCGCAAACCGGTACCGTTGACGCCTCCTCCGGCATGATCATCATGCCTTTTACATGCGACGAATGCGGCTACGTCGAGCTGTACGTTGCTGAAAAGGATAAGCGCGAAGGCGCCTGAGTAATCGGCGCTCGATACGAAAGAGCCGCGGACTATTCCAGTCGTCGCGTCAGGATGACCATCGCGATCCCGTCGCGATAAAAGTCTTCCACGATTCCGGTGGGATCGTAGCCTGACTCCAGCAGCACGTCCCGATACGGCTTGAATTCATCCGTGTCGGGGAACTCCGCGACGATTCGCTGGGCGCCGTGCTCCTTGAGGTCATGCGCAGCAAAAGAAAGAAGCTCTCCGATGCGGCTGGTTATGGGAACGACCCCATATAACATCCCTGTCGCAATAGTGCCGGCCACCATTCCGTAGGCGGCAATACTTTCGGGGCGACCGTCGTCCCATGTGGAAAGCGCCGCAACATAATTGGCGCTCGGCAACGAGGCTCCCTCGAGAATTATTTCTGCGAGTCTGGAATTGGGTTCCTCGGCCGCTATAAAACGCTCGAGTTTCACTACATCGCCCAGATCCGCTCTGCGAAGGGGCACTACTATATATGGATAGCGCGGCCCAAAGCGGCGAGCGCGGCTTCCTTCACAACCTCGGACAGCGTCGGATGCGAGTGCACCGTAATTCCGATGTCCTCTGAGGATCCGCGATACTCAAACGCCAGCACCACTTCCTGAATCAGGTCCGAAACATTGGGTCCGATCATATGGCAGCCAAGCAGCTCGTCGGTCTTCTTGTCGGCAATGAACTTCACGAATCCACTGGTCTCGCCCATCGTGCGCGCGCGGCCGTTAGCAGAGAATGGAAACTTCCCAACGCGGTACTCGCGCCCGCTGGCTTTGACCTCATGCTCGGCTAGTCCAACGCTCGCAATTTCGGGCCAGGTGTAAACAACGGACGGCATGGACTTGTGATCCATGTGCGCTTTGTGGCCGACGATCACTTCAGCCGCAACAACGCCCTCTTCCTCGGCTTTGTGCGCGAGCAATTTGCCGCCGACTGCGTCGCCAATCGCAAATACATTGGGAAGATTGGTGCGCATCTGCGTGTCCACGAGGATTTCTCCACGCTGTCCCATCTTGAGACCAAGCGCCTTCACGTCAATTCCATTCAGCGCCGGTTTTCTTCCGACAGAAACGAGAACGTGATCGGCCTTCAGTGTCTCCTTCTTTCCGTCTTTCTCGATCTCCACTGAAACGACATCGCCGTCTCGTTTCGCCGAGACGACCTTAGTTCCCGCGCGAATGTCGAGACCCTGCTTCCGGAAAATCTTGTCGGCTTCCTTGATGATCTCTTCATCGTTGCCGGGAAGGATCGTCGGTGCGAGCTCTACAACCGTTACTTTCGCGCCGAGCCTGCGCCAGACGCTGCCCAGCTCGAGACCAATTACACCGCCCCCAATGACGATGAGATGATTTGGAACTGCTCCAATCCTGAGAGCGCCGACATTGGAGTGAACGCGCTCTTCGTCGAACTTGAGGAAGGGGAGCTCTACCGGTACGGAGCCAGTGGCGATGATGACGTTGTTCGCGTGGTAGCTCTGTGTCTTTCCATCGGCGCCTTCGACGTCAACGACATTGCCGGTGCGCAGAATTCCGCGGCCCTTCGCCCAGGTGATCTTGTTCTTCTTGAAAAGAAACTCGATCCCCTTGGTGTTTTGGGTGACAACATCGTCCTTTCGTTTCAGCATTGTTGCAAGATCGAGCTGAATGTCACCCAGCTTCACGCCATGTTCGGCGGCGTGTGTGCGCATGAATTCGTAGTGCTCCGACGAAGTGAGCAGCGCCTTGGAGGGAATGCACCCAACATTCACGCACGTGCCGCCAAGCGTTTTATCGAGCTCGACGCAGACGGTGTTGAGTCCCAGCTGTGCGGCGCGAATTGCGGCGACATAGCCGCCGGGCCCGCCGCCGATGATTACAACATCGGCCTGGGTCTGAGCAGCAGCGGTCACGCGACCAGCATTGCGGCGGGGTCTTCCATGAGCTCCTTGATTCTCACGAGGAAGAGCACCGCCTGCTGTCCATCAACTATCTGGTGATTGTATGAAAGCGCGACATACATCATCGGACGAATTACGACCTGCCCGTCAATCGCAACGGGGCGATCCTGCGTCTTGTGAAGGCCGAGTATTCCGACCTGGGGGAAGTTGATGATTGGAGTGGAGACGAGGGAACCGAACACTCCACCGTTGGTGATGGTGAATGTTCCGCCCGTGAGATCGTCCATCGTCAGCTTTCCGTCGCGCGCGCGTTTGGCAACCGCGGTCATCTCGGCGGTGAGCTGCAGGACGCCCTTTGAATCCGCATCCTTGATATTGGGAACCACAAGTCCCTGCTCGGATGCTACGGCGATGCCCATGTTCACATAGTGGCGATAGATGATGCTGTCGCCATCCAGCTGCGCGTTCACGGTCGGGAACTTCTCCAGCGCCATGCATGCCGCTTTAATGAAGAAGGGCATGAAGGTGAGCTTCACGCCATTTTCCTTTTCAACGCGGTCGCGAAATTTCTCACGCAGGGCGTTGATGTTGGACATGTCTATTTCGTTGAACGT
>JBKJPM010000311.1:0-5106 GCA_046595175.1 Gemmatimonadaceae bacterium | reverse complement strand
TCGGCAGGTCGAGCAGCTGCCCGAAGTTGTAGAGAGTCTGGCAATAGGTCAGGAGATGGGTGACCATGGTGATGTGCGCATTGTGCTATTCGTCCGGCTGCGTGACGGGGTTGTGCTGGATGCTGCACTGCAGGCTCGAATCAGGAAACAGATCAGGGATAACACGACACCGCTGCACGTGCCAAAAGTCGTCATTCAGGTGTCCGACATTCCGCGCACAATCAGCGGCAAGATCAGTGAGCTCGCGGTTCGCAGTATCGTTCACGGAAAGCCGGTGAAGAACACCGATGCGCTCGCAAATCCTGCGGCTCTTGAGTTGTTCAGGGATTTGCCGGCGCTTCGGATTTGATACGTTCATGAACTGTTTTTGACGCGGCAACGCTTTTAAGAGGATCGCGAGCCTACTAACGCGGCCGCCCGAACACCTGACAGAAGTACAGTCCCCCGTTGGATGCTCGGGCGACCGCGACACCGGTTTCAGTAAGGCGCGAATCCATGATGCTCTCGCGGTGCGGCGGCGATGCCACCCAGCCAGATACTGCCTCCTGTGCGGTGCGCTGCCCGTGCGCGATGTTCTCGGCCACTCGCGAATACAGGTAGTGCACCATCCGAATTCGTTCCGGAAAGGTCGGGGCGCTGGTACCCTGTAGCACATGAGCCATGGTCTTGAGCCGGGCCATGTTGTCGGCCTGATATCGGGCCGCGCTATCCAGGGCTCTGTTTCTCGTGAGGGGCCCAATAGAATTGTGCTCTCTCTGCTGATTAATCAGGTCAAAGATCTGATTTTCCGTTGTCGAGAGGGAAATGACGGGGGAAGGCCGAGCAGTTGACTGACTTTGCTGCAGGGACTGGCATCCAAGTACAATGGTTGCCGCAGCTGCTGACAGGACTAGGCGCGAAAGGCTATGCGCTCGACTGCGTCGTGAAGCGCTTTTGAGCTCTGAACCCTTTCTTTTGTGAAAATTCTCAGCCATCTAGTGCTCCGGTAAAGCTGTTCCGATAGTGACGGAAGGTTGACCGTACCCGGCCAGCCAGACTCGGTGAGCCGCTCAACTCCGCCATTCTTTCGAACGACGAGGATATCGAGTCCAAGCATCTGCGTTTTTGCGGGATAGTCGATCAGTACGCTGCCCTGCGACATTCCAAGAATCTCAGCTATCTCGTTTTCTACCTTTACTACCCTCTCGTAGTCCTTCGCGATCCACTCGCCGCAGCCATCCGGGATGTCGTTGGATGGAATCTCGAGTGCGCGCTTGTACAGCCTCCGCTCTCGGAGCGCCGCAAGCAATCCGTTCTCCGCAGACTCGAGCTTATGAAGCAGGCCTTCATCGGTCATTAATGAAAGCTCGCTCCCGTCCAACGAACCTGTGCGCAGGGCATCACCAACGAGCCGCTTATACATGGATGTCGCGCTTCGCACGGCGTGATGCCAGTAGACGTTTCTGTACATCTGGTACTTCGCAAAGAGCAGCGACTCGAGGGCCGACAACGCCTTCTCCATTACGCCGATCTTGAGCTTACCGTCAGCGGGATCCTCGACCACAACCATCGCGTTGGTGAGCCGGTCCACATCAATCTCGCCGTACGGAACTCCACACATGAGTGCATCCCTCTTCAGATATTCAATCTTGTCGAGGTCCAGTGATCCGGAAATCAGTCCCTGCAGGGGACTGGAACTTTTGCCTCTGACCAGAGCGTGTACGCGTTCCGGAACATCGGCCCCGAGCTCCGACCTGAGAATTCCGGCGACGGGGCCGGTGGTGATGAGCGGGCCCGCTACGTCCTCATGGTGCAGAGCACCGATTTCTTCCAGAGCATGAGAAAATGGATAGTGGCCGAGGTCGTGCAGCAGCGCCGCTGGCGCAATGATCCGCATCTCATCCTGCAGGTGATCGATGTCACCACGCTCGCTCAGCATCGCGATAGTTCGCCGAGCCAGATGGTACGTCCCGACCGCGTGCTCGAAGCGTGAGTGGGTTGCGCCCGGATAAACCAAGTGCGCCAGCCCAAGCTGGCGCACGTAGCGCAATCGCTGAAAAACCGGAGTATCCACCAGTCGCAGCGCGACTGAATCGATCCTGATGTTATTCCAGAGCGGATCCCGGATTATGTCGAAGCGCAAACTATCCTTTCGGGCCCGCGTCGCGAATAGCCGGCGCGACTTCGCCGAACTTCTCGAAGTTCTTGCGGAACATTTCGGCAAGCTTCCTGGCTTGCACGTCGTACGCGGCACCATCGCTCCAGGTTTTTCTCGGACTGAGCACTTCGGATGGAACATCCGGAATGTCATTCGGAATAGAAAGCCCGAATACAGGATCGACTGTGGTTGCTGCATTGTCCAGTTTTCCGGACAGCGCAGCCGTCACCATTGCGCGGGTGTGCGAGAGCTTCATCCGCTTGCCCACACCGTATGCGCCACCGCTCCAGCCAGTGTTCACAAGCCACACGTTTGACCCGTGCTGCTTCAGAAGATCGCCCAGCATGTGCGCGTACTTGGTGGGATGCCAGACAAGGAACACGGCCCCGAAGCAGGCGCTAAAGGTTGCCTGCGGTTCAGTTACCCCGCGTTCGGTTCCTGCGACCTTTGCCGTATATCCGGACAGGAAATAGTACATCGCCTGTTCAGGGTTCAGCCTGGCAATCGGCGGAAGAACACCGAACGCATCTGCAGTCAGGAACACAACATTCTTTGGATGTCCGCCGCGCCCGTTCGGAACGTGGTTCCGGATGTAGTTCAGTGGATATGACGCGCGTGTATTCTCGGTGATCGATTGATCCTCGAACTTCACGCGCTTCGTTGCCGAATCCAGAACAACATTCTCCAGAATCGTTCCGAACATCTGAGTGGTGCGGTAAATATCGGGCTCATTCTCTGGCGAGAGGTTGATCACCTTTGCGTAGCATCCGCCCTCGAAGTTGAACACTCCGTCCTTTGACCAGCCATGTTCATCGTCACCAATAAGGCTGCGGTTGGGATCGGCTGAAAGCGTGGTCTTTCCCGTTCCGGAGAGACCGAAAAAGAGCGCTGTGTCTCCGTCCCTGCCGGTGTTCGCAGAGCAATGCATCGAAAGGACGTCCTGCTTGGGCAGCAGGTAGTTCATTACGGTGAACATGGATTTCTTGAGCTCACCCGCGTAACGGGTGCCGCCGATCAGAATCGTGCGCTCGGCGAGGTTCAGGATGATGAACGTGCTTGTGCGCGTGCCGTGCTTGCCCGGATCGGCTTCAAACTCAGGTGCGTGCATGACCGTGAAGTTCTGCTCGAAGCCGGCCAGGTCGCTCAGCTCCGGACGAATGAACATGTTTCGCACGAATGCCATGTGCCATGCGTTGGGCGAGACGTAGCGAACGGAGAGACGGTATGCGGGATCTGCTCCGCAGTACAGATCCTCGACGAACAGATCATTCTGCCCACTCAGGTATTCACGCACATCTTCGAGCAGGAGATGATACTGTTCCTCTCCCAGCGGCTGGTTGACCTTGCCCCAGTCAACGTCTTTTTCGGTTGTCCCCTGACGCACGACGAACTTGTCGTTGGGTGAGCGGCCGGTGTGCGGGCGGGTGACAGCCACGAACGGACCCATCTCCGCGAGCTCGCCCTCGCCGCGGCGAATGGCAGTCTCGATGAGCTGGGAATTTCGAAGATTGTAATGAACGTCACCGCTCGGGCTGATACCAAGCGAGCGAAGTCCATGGGTGTGCGCAGTATTTGACATCCAGATGATTCCTCTATTCAATCGGCGAGTGAGGGGCACGCGCGGAGCCGCCCGAGCGCTCCTGTGCGTCCATCACCGCAACCGCCGCCATGTTTACGATATCCTGTACGTCGGCCCCAAACTCGAGCACGTGTACCGGTCTGTTCATTCCTACAAGAATGGGTCCTATCGCCGTCGCGCCACCAAGATGGTGCAGCAGTTTGTAGGCGATATTGCCCGCACTGAGATTTGGGAAAATCAACACGTTGGCGCGCTCCGTGAGGGTACTGAACGGATTGACTGAACCACGGATCTCATCATCCAATGCCGCGTCGGCCTGCATTTCTCCATCCACCATCATCGACGGATCACGCGCCCTAAGCAGCTCTACGGCCCGGGCAACCTTCTTCGCCTCTGCATTGTTCACCGAACCAAAATTCGAGAATGACAGCATTGCAATGCGCGGCGTCAGCCCAAACGTACGAACGATCCTTCCCGTGGAGTACGCAATTCTTGCAAGCTGCTCCGCAGTCGGATCGATGTTAACAGTTGTGTCTCCGCAAAAGATAACATGCTTGTCGAATACGAGCATGTAGAGTCCGCTTACGACTTCGGCCTTGGGATGAGCGCCGATAACCTGGAGCGCCGGACGTATAGTCTCGGGATACTGCATGTTGACACCGGAAACCAGCGCGTCGGCATCGCCGTGCGCGACCATCAGGCTCCCGAAATAATTTGAGTTGAAAACAAGCTGGCTCGCTTCACCGCGACTCAGTCCCTTGCGCTGGCGGCGAGTCCACAGGTAATCGATGTAGGTGTCGCGGCGCGATGAAGTCGAAGGCTCTTCAATGGAAATTTCATCCAGTGAGATCGAGTTTTCTGCAGCGATTCGCTCGATTTCAGCGCTCTGGCCCAGAAGAATCGGGAATGCGATCCCTTCGTCCGCGACCTGACGCGCTGCACGAATGATTCGAAGGTCGGTCCCTTCCGGGAAAACCACGCGTTTCGGGTTGCGAACTGCGCGATTGATAATTCCCCGCATAATTCCCCGGGCTCTCCCAAGCCGCGCTTCGAGCTGTTCGCGGTATTCTTCCAGGTCGATGAACTTATCCGTGGCTCCGCTGGCAACCGCAGCCCACGCCACTGCCGGGGCGACCCAGAGAAGAACCCGCGGGTCGAAAGGGAAGGGTATGAGGTAATCGGGCCCAAACTTTACGGACCGCAGTCCGTACAGACGCGAAACACTTTCGGGAACGTCTTCTTTCGCGAGCGCGGCAAGCGCGCGGGTAGCGGCCATCTTCATGGCCTCGTTCACTTCCTTCGCACGAGCGTCAATTGCGCCGCGAAAAATAAATGGGAAGCCGAGAACGTTGTTTACCTGGTTCGCGTAATCGCTCCGTCCCGTTGCGAT
>JBKJPM010000088.1:0-5181 GCA_046595175.1 Gemmatimonadaceae bacterium | reverse complement strand
CTACACAACCGCTTCGCTCAACGGTGCACGCATCCCCAGTCCCGAGCCGGAAAGGAAAGTAGTGCCGCTTGACCTCTTCCCCTCCGCGCTGCTGCAGTCAATCACGACCTCAAAAAGTTTCACCCCGGACCAGCCCGGTGACTTCAGCGGTGCGCAGGTAAATATCAAGACGAAGGAGTTTCCGGCGCACGGCATGGTTGCATATAACACGACAGTCGGCGTAAACGCGCTTGCAACCGGCAAGACCATCATCGCTGCTCCGACGCTCGGACGAGAATGGCTCGCTGTTGCAGGCGCCGCGCGGCTCTTGCCCTCCGCTGTCAGTGCCGCAGGAAATTTTGGGGGAGCCAACCAGGCACAGATGAATCAGGCGGTCAGCGCGTTCAGGAATGCATGGACGCCAGTGCAGAATACAGCCGCTCCAAACCTCTCCACTGGTATCTCTCTTGGGGGACAGCACTCCCTGCTGGGCCGAAACATTGGATACATAGCGTCAGGTTCGTATGCGAATACTCAGGAAATCAAGGTTGACGAGCACCGCGCTCTCGCCGTTCCGAATGGGCAGGGTGGCACGAGGGAGTTCAACACGTTCAATGGCTCATCGGCAAACCGCAGCGTGTTGCTGGGTGGCTTGCTCAACGTCAGCACCCTACTGGGATCAGGCACCCGTGTAGAGCTGAACAACACCTACAACCGCACTGCCGACAATGAAGCCAAGCTTCTCGAGGGCAGGTTGGATGAGTTCCAGTTTCTCACGCGCCGCTCCGCGCTCGGCTTCATCGAGCGAACGCTGCGATCCAACCAGCTTCGCATCGAACATGCGATCGGTTCCAGCCAGCAGCTGGACTTCGCTGTGGCATCTTCCGGCGTTTCGCGCCGGGAACCGGATCGCTCGGAAGTCGAATACGTGCGTGAGCAGAATCCAATTACGGGCGCCCTGCTTCCCTACGCACTCTTCAGCTACAACCCGGAAGGTGCGAGACGGACTTACGGTGACCTGAAGGAAACAAATACATCGACCAACGTGGACTACCGGATTGGATTCGGCGACGCTGGCAGCGAAAGAATCCTCAAGTTCGGCGGAGCTTTCCGGTTTACCGACCGCACAGCGATCAACACTTCCTACAGCATCCTCGGATACGGATTGACGCGTGATGCGCGCCAGTCGCAGGCAGAACAAATTTTTGACGGGCGCTACAGCTCGGGCAGCACTTCCATTTTCAATGTCGTACTGAACTCAACAGGCGGCTCTTATGGCGCTCAGGATCAGGTCGCCGCCGGCTTCGGTATGACGGAGCTTCCATTCGGCGAAAAGCTCAAAATCATCGCAGGTGCGCGGGTAGAGTCTTCCGAGCTTCGCGTTAACTCAGTGTCCACATCGGGAGAGCGTGTGCAAACAACGCTTGCCAACACCGACATTCTTCCCGCGCTTATCGCCAACATTGCCCTGACGGGTTCGCAAACTCTTCGGCTGTCGGCTTCACAAACTGTTTCGAGACCGGAGTACAGGGAACTCTCGCCCATCACGTACCGCGACGTAATCGAGCAGCGCGACATTTTTGGAAATCCGCTTCTCAAGCGCGCTCTGATCCAGAACTACGATGCACGTTGGGAGATGTACCCAAACAGCGGTGAGATTCTCAGCCTCGGTGTATTCGCCAAGAAATTCCAGAATCCCGTCGAGCGCGTTGACGTAGCGACAAGCGGTGCTTCGCAGCTCAGCTTCGTGAACGCAGACGCCGCGACGAACTATGGCGTCGAAGTGGATCTCCGAAAACGGCTTGGCTGGATCGCTGAGCCACTGGATGCGTTCACACTTTTCACCAACGCCACCGTCATGCGCAGCGAAATTGACATCACAAGCGACAAGCTTTCATCCCTCACCAACAAGAAGCGCGCTATGGTTGGTCAGGCACCATTCGTTCTCAACGCCGGAATGAGTTACTCCAGTCCATCCGGGAAAATGAGCAGTACTCTCCTGTACAACGTGGTCGGAAAGCGCATTACCGCCGCGGGTGTAACGCCGTTGCCGGACACCTACGAGCTGCCGAGAAATGTGCTCGACCTTTCCATCCAGTTTCCCGTCTACGGCGGACTTAGCGCCAAGCTGGATGGACGCAACCTCCTGGACGCGCAGACGCGTGTCGAGCAGGGTGCAGTGACTCGCGAGAGCTATCAGTCCGGCCGGATTTTCTCACTCGGTTTCCGCGTACAGAAATAACACAACATTGTGACGCCCTCGTGACGTGATGGCTGCTGAATAATCACGTCACGAGGGTTTCTTATATCCAACATCCAGACAACATCCTTCCAACAGGGCCGATGCAAATAAATAAGAAGCTGGCGATCACATGTGCTGCACTTCTCGCCACTGCCACCGCTGGATGCTTCAGCGATTCCAGCGTCACCGGTGTCACAGGTGTCACAGGCGGCGCCAAAGGCAACGCCGTCATCTCGGGAAATCTCACTGCTAACCGGACCCTGTATGCCGACACGGTCTACACGCTCAGCGGCTACGTGAAGGTGCAGGCGCCCGCCACACTGACAATCCAGTCGGGCACCAGGATCGTTGGCGACACAACTATTGCCGGAAGCTCACTCTGGATTCTGCGTGGAGCAAAAATCGACGCACAGGGAACGGCGACGAATCCAATCGTGTTCACCTCCGCCCGTTCCGCAGGCAACCGCAAGCCCGGTGACTGGGGCGGCATAATCATCGTCGGCAACGCTCGCATCAACCGCACTGCCAACCCGATTTTTACGGAAGGTCCACAGAACACCGCCGAGAATTACGCAGGCGGTACGAATGACAACGACAACAGCGGCACAATGCGCTATGTCCGAATAGAGTTCGCCGGCTATGATGTTTCCGGTGGCCAGGGCCAGGAACTGAATTCTCTTTCGATGTATGCAGTCGGACGAGGAACGACAATCGAATACATTGAGGCGGTCGCCGGCCTGGACGATTCATTCGAGTGGTTCGGCGGATCAGTTGACGCCCGCTACCTCATCTCATATGAGTCCGGCGATGACCACTTCGACTGGACCGAAGGCTACAGCGGACGGAACCAGTTTCTCATCGCGCTGCAGACGCAGCTCATCCAGCCGCGCTCGGGAACAGGAACACTTTCAACCGATCCTCGCGGCTTTGAAGGGGACGGATGTGAAAATACAAAAGCCGGATGCACCTTTTTGAATGCGCCATTCTCGATGCCGGTTTTTGCGAATTTCACGGTGATCGGTCCCGGCGCTGGTGTGTTTGCCCAGGCTGACGGAAACGGAAGTGTTATTCGCCGAGGGTCCGGAGCAAGCATGGTAAACGGAATTATTGGCAGGTGGCCCCAGTACGGAATGAGTCTGCGGGACGCGGAGAGCAATACGCTCATGACTCTCGACAGCGTGACAGTGCGAAACCTGATTCTGTCGGATAACGCGTCGAACTTTGAGCCGGCGGGAACAAATTTCGGCCAGGGTCTTAACGTCGTGGGCAACAACATCCGGACAGTGGCTGGAGTCAGTGCGCTCTTCACCAGCCTCACGACTTCATCGCTCGATTGGACACCTTCGGCAACGTCAGCAGCGCGTACCGGTGGACTCCAAAGCTTCACGGGCACCAAGATCGCCGCGCGCGTAGCCGGCTTCTTTGGCGGGACGATGCTTGGCACCAGCTACATCGGCGCGGGCGATCCGGCCGGCACGAAATGGTGGGCTGGCTGGACGACCTACGTGACGAATTAAACTTTTCGTACCGGTGTTCGATGCACGGAGAGGCCGGTGGTCAGAATTTCGCAACTGACGCGAGGATCTTGTAGGCAATCGCGGCCATGATTCCGGAAGCAGGAATTGTGACAACCCAGGCCCACACGATCCGACGCGCAACACCCCAGCGAACGGCAGAAAGCCTGTTCGTGGCGCCAACGCCAACGATGGAACCGGTGATCGTATGCGTTGTGCTAACCGGAATTCCGAAGTGGGTGGCAAGGGTGATCGCCAGCGCTCCTCCCGTTTCGGCGCAGAATCCGCCGACAGGTCGAAGTCGCGTGATCCGGGACCCCATGGTGTGCACAATCCTCCACCCGCCGAAGAGAGTGCCAAGCGAGATCATGCTGTACGCTCCCACTTCCACCCAGAGCGGAATCATTTTCGCGTCAGGGAGATAGAGGTGATGCCAGAAACCACTCTGCGTTGCCATCAGGCCATTAACTGAAACCAGAAGTCCGACGATAATACCCATCGTCTTTTGCGCGTCGTTTCCGCCGTGCGCCCATGAAAGTGCGGCAGAGCTTATAAGCTGCGCGATCTTGAAAAATCTGTCGACCTTGCCGGGACCCATTCGCTGGAAGACCCAGTAAACAATTACCATCAGCGTGAATCCGGCCATGAGGCCGACGAGCGGGGATATCACGATGAACGAAAGTGTCTGGATCCACTTCAGTCCCCACGTGACGGCAGCCCATCCCGATTTGGAGATTGCCGCTCCCGCGTATCCGCCAATAAGCGCATGCGACGAGCTGGAGGGAATCCCATAAAACCAGGTTATGAGGTTCCAGATAATTGCGCCAATCAATCCGCCGAGAATGACGTTCGGAGTGACGATTGACACATCGATCATTCCGGAGCCGACCGCCTTGGCAACCGCGGTACCGGCAGTGAAGAGCGCGAGAAAATTGAAGCACGCCGCCCAGATGACTGCGGCAACAGGGCTGAGAACACGCGTTCCAACGATCGTGGCAATCGAATTAGCCGAATCGTGGAACCCGTTTATGAAGTCGAAAGCGAATGCGATCAGGACAATCGCAATTACATAGTAAAGCACCTTATGCGTTTTTCAGAGAAATGCTCTGCAGCACATTTCCAACATCCTCGCATTGGTCGATCGCGTCCTCGATTTTGTCGTACAGCTCCTTCCACTTGATCACTTCCAGAGCGTCTAGTCCATCGGTAAAGAGCGCTCCCATCGCGTCGTGATAAATGGCATCGCCCTCTTCCTCCAGCTGCTTGAGCTCCCGGCTTCCCTTGTTCACGCACTTGGGATCCTTCATTCCCTTCACCGCGGCTTCAACGGCCTTCGCCGCACGAAACAGGATTTCGGAGAGGTGTACGCCAGCCTCTCGTGACGCGCCGATCCTGAATATCTGCGCTCGGCGGGCCGCTCCGTCGATGAAGTCGACAACTTCGTCA
>JBKJPM010000055.1:0-4355 GCA_046595175.1 Gemmatimonadaceae bacterium | reverse complement strand
CGACACTTCTGTCGGCCCAATATTGATCCGTGCTGGCGCGTCCATCGCTTCATTCTCCCGCCTGGTCGGCCCGCTTTACATCGGTGAGCATGTAACGATCATGGGGGACAACATCTCCTCGTGCTCCATCGGCGAGTGGTGCAAGGTCCGCGGTGAGATGAGCAACACGATCATGCTCGGCCATTCCAACAAGGGACATGCGGGTTTCGTCGGACATTCCTATCTCGGCCGGTGGGTGAACCTTGGATCCGGGACGACGACCAGCAATCTCAAGAACACCTATGGCACAGTTCAGATCTGGAGCCCGAAAGGAATGGTGGATACGGGACTGCAGTTCCTCGGAACGCTTTTCGGTGACCACGCAAAAACCGGAATCGGGATGATGCTCACAACAGGGGCGGTTATTGGCGCGGGTGCGAATATCTTCGGTACAACGATGCCGCCAAAAGCTGTTGCGCCATTTTCATGGGGAGATCGAGAGCCCTACTCGACTTTCGAAGAGGAGAAGTTCCTCGCCGTTGCAGCGCGCGTAATGTCGCGCCGACATGTCGAGCTGGACGACAAGGGACGTCGTCACCTAAAAACCTGCTACGCCCGGCGCTGGAGCTAGAGTGAAACTGTGGGTTCTGGGCAGTGGAAGCAGGGGCAACGCAGTGCTCCTGGAATCAGGAGGTTCACGGATTCTTATAGATGCAGGCTTCCCCTGCAACGTGATCGCTGAGCGGCTTGAAGGTATTGAGATCGAGCCGGAGTCAATTGAAGCGGTGGTCGTCACGCACGAACATCACGATCATGTGCGCGGAGCGGGATCGGGATCAAGAAAGTGGGGGTGGGATATTTACGCCACTGCGGGAACACGCGTCGCCTCCAAATCTTTGCGCTCCGCGAAAATCACCGTAATCGGTCAGAGCGCCTGCTTCAGTATCGGTGATTTTGACCTGACAACGGCGCCTGTGTCCCACGATGCAGTTGAACCAGTTGCAGTCGTCGCTGTATCCCGGTCCACGGGCGCGAGCGCCGGAATCGTTTACGACCTCGGCTGCGTCAGCTATGGACTCCGTGAGTGCATTCGCGGAGTGGACATGCTCGTGATGGAATCCAACCACGACGAGATCATGCTGCAGCGCGGACCGTACCCGATGTCACTCCGAGCGCGCATCGGCGGACCAAATGGCCACCTTAGCAACAAGGTCGCGGCCGCCACAGTTTCATCCATCGCGGCTGGCGGGCTGAGACATGTCATTCTCGCGCACCTCAGCGAGTGGTGCAACGCGCCAACGCTTGCACTCGAGACCATGAGATACCAGCTGGGAAAGACTGCATTCAAGGGAAAGATCACGGCGGCGCCGCAGGACTCCGCCATTGGGCCCTTCATTCCATCTTCGATTTCCCGCGCGTCTTCCCAGCTGAGCCTCAGTCTCTAGCTACTTCCCCTTCTGGTTTTTGAAAATGCCGGGAAAGGGCGGAAGAATCGGACCGCATGTTCCGTCTTTTCCCAACCATTTTCAAAAACCATGCGCCGCAGCTGTGCCTGAGTCTCTAGCTATTTCCCGTCGGCCGCTTTTTCCAGCTCGGCAATTTCAATCTTGCCCATCTTCATCATCGCCTGCATTGTGCGTCCCGCGCGTTCCCGGTCCTTATCGCCGAGAAGTCTACCGAGCGCGGTTGGGATGATTTGCCAGGACAGGCCGTACTTGTCTTTGAGCCAGCCGCACTGACTTTCCTTGCCGCCGTCGGCGGTGAGCGCTTTCCAATACTTATCCACCTCTGCCTGGTTGTCGCAATTCACGAACAGCGAGATGGATTCATTGAACTTGAACTTCGGGCCTCCGTTAAGCACCATGAACTCGTATCCCAGCAGCCTGAAAGTGCCGCCCATTATCTGACCCTTGGGGCCCATCAGATTCAGGATTTCGGAATCCGGGAAAATCGAGCAGTAGAAGCTCATTGCTTCTTCGGCGTTGTTATCGAACCAGAGGAAGGGCGCGATTTTTTGCATGCTTTTATTGGTCTGTGGTGAGATTGCTGGCGCATATGGTTTTCGAATTGCCGGGAAAGTGCGGAACATGCGGACCAAATCGGAGCGATGATTCAATGGGAACTTCACTGTCGTTCCCATGAATAAACTCCGTCCCGGTCCGACTTTCCCGATTGTTCCCGGCAATTTCACAAACCATCGAATTTGACATTAGTTGGACTTGCTACCGGAGCGCTTCGAAATCCTTGATGACCTGCGCTGCACGCTCAATGGTTTGCTTCGTGGGATCCATATCGGCTTCCTCGAGAATGTCGAGAATAGCCGCCGCTTCAGAGCTGATGCGCGTAAGGGTTCGGAGCTCTTCCGGAGCCGGCGTCACGGTTTTGAGTTCGGCCATGCGTGGTGCAAGCTTCCAGGTAATCTCGGCCATCTTATAAGAGAGCTCGAACTGTTTCCTGAGACCCGCGGCCGAAATTGTGGCCCGTGGATCCATCTTGAGGGTGAGCGGATGGGAGTATGTGCGTGCGTTGACAGTGAGGCGCACCGTGTATTCGCCGGGCAGTGCAGCCGGCCCAAGTGGATTGAGCGGAGTATCCATATAGATCGCGGAGATCGGATACGACTGCCCTACCAAGGCTGCAGTCGGCCAGTGCATGTCCCAAACGAAAGTATGCGCACCTACGGCCGTAGAGAGTCGTTGCGGCGGACGCATCCAGTAATTCGGAAGCTGTGGCGGAATGCTGGATTTCGGGATCGAATCAGCGCTGCTGAATTTCCGGACTACGCGTCCCGATGCGTCGAGGATCTCAAGCGTGATGGGAGAAGCGACGTCACGCGCGAGATAATAGCGAATGATCGCGCCGTCTGGCGGATTTTTTCCAGACGGCTCTTCAGGCGGAAGCGGAGTGTCGGTGTTCTTGTTCCGGCGGAACCGGTACTGCATGCGCGGCGAGAAGAGCGTGACATCCGTTCCAGCAGTCGCTGCATTCAGCTGACGTAGCGGCGAGATGTCATCCAGAATCCAGAATGAACGACCGTGCGTTCCGACGACCAGGTCAGCGTCGTGTACGACGAGGTCACGGATGGCCGTTGCCGGCATGTTGTTCCGAAGCGACTGCCAGTCATCGCCGTCGTTGAGCGAGAAGTAAACTCCGTTCTCCGTTCCCGCGTACAGTAATCCCTTCCGGATGGGATCCTCACGCACTGCATCCACGACGTCTCTTGATGCGATTCCGCGGACAATCTCGGTCCATGTCGCTCCGCCGTCGTGTGTTCTATAAATGTGCGGGCGCAGGTCGTCGAGGCGGAGCCGGTTGATCGCGGCGTATGCTGTGTTGTCATCGAAGTGCGAGGCGGTCATCAGCGAGACCTTGCTCCACGGAGTCAGTCCCGCAGGCGTGACATTCTTCCAGGTTTTTCCACCGTCGCGGGTGAGATGGATCAATCCATCCTCTGTGCCCGCCCAGATCGTATTCACACTCTTGAAAGACGGCGCGATTGTGTAGACCACTCCGCGGTGTTTTCCCTTCTCCGGATCGATCGCTGCAAAAACTCCCATCGTCGCGGGCAACTCGTACGACTCGCGGGTGAGGTCAGGACTGATTACATCCCACCCGTCGCCGCCGGTTCTCGTCCGGAAAATGAAATTAGTTCCGAAATACAGCGTCTTTGGATCGACGGGCGAGAATATGACTGGCAGCGTGCGAACCATGCGAACCTTGCCCGTACGAATCGGCTCAGGCGAAACGTTCTGCACTTCCTTTGTGCGCGTGTCGTACCGCGAAATTCTCCCGCCGAAAATAATGTTGGGATTGAGCGGATCGGGCGCGACGTAACCGTACTCTTCAGCACCGACTGTGTGCCAGTCTCGGAATGTGATGGAGCCGTTGTCTCCCCTGCTTATGACCGCGGCCGATCCGCTCTCCTGCTGCGCGCCATACACCCAGTACGGAACCTGGTTGTCAGTGATGACGTGGTAGAACTGCGCGGTTGGCTGGTTGTACCAGGAGCTCCATGTACTGCCGCCATTCACGCTGATGGTTGCGCCCTGGTCACTCGCCAGCAAAAGAATCTGCGGATTGTCCGGATTGATCCAGAGCCGGTGGTAGTCATCGCCACCGGGTGCACCCTTGAATGACTCGAAAGTCTTGCCTGCATCGTACGAGCGCCACGTCGCAACGTTAGCGCTGTAGACCATATCCTGATTTTTTGGATCCACCTGAACTTCGGCGAAGTCGGCTCCGCGTCCCCAGATGCGATTGTCCGTGTTGACCAGAGTCCATGATTCGCCGGCATCGTTGGAGATGTAAAGTCCTCCGCGCTCGCGTGCGTCAACCAGAGCATACATGCGATTGGAGTTGCTCCGTGCGATTGCGAA
>JBKJPM010000092.1:0-3108 GCA_046595175.1 Gemmatimonadaceae bacterium | reverse complement strand
ACCGACCCCTGCGCAAACACAGCCAACCGGGCAATCTCCGCCTGCGCTCCACCGAGAAACATCAGGCCAATCTGACTGCGCTGCTTATCCACAGCTTGCAGGAAAGTCTGATCAGGGTTGTCTCGAGTCGCCGAAGCGGTGTCAGTGACCAGGGCCGCATCGCCAAGCAGGTCGAGACTCATTCCAATTCCCGCGTACGGGCGGAAGCGTCCGTATTTCACGGGAAAGAACATTCCGGCAACGCCAACACGACGCAGATCGTTCACCTGGACGGGACGGAAACCGCCGCCGGCGTTGGAATCATTCATCCGCGCCTGACTCTCGAAGTTTGCCATATCAAAGGACACGTACAAGCCGCCCGTCTTGCGCGTAATCACCCAGTCTCCGCCAATAGTCCCAACAGTGCGAGATTCAGCGTTCGTCGCGAAATGCACCGAGCCGGCTTTCAGTCCCCAGAACCACGAGTTTTCGAACTGCCGGCTCGTCTGGGCCTGAATAGATGAGACGGATATGAAGAACAACACTACAAGTGCGTACCAACGGACTCGCTTGGTCATGGCTATCTCCTGGAATGGAGTCGGATCAAGTAATTCCCAGCTTCTTTCCGACCTTCTTGAATGCGCTTACAGCTTCATCGAGGTCATCACGCGTATGCGCGGCACTGAGCTGACAACGCACGCGTGCTTGACCCTGAGGCACGACCGGAAACCCGAAACCCGTTACAAAGACGCCTTCATCCAGCAACATGTCACTCATTTTTATCGCTAGCGCGGTTTCGCCGACGATTATCGGCACAATCGGCGTATCTCCCGCCAACGGCTTGAAGCCGGCTTCGGAGATCGCGCCGCGAAAATACCTGGTATTCTCGCGCAGGGTGTCTACTCGCCCTGGATGCGCTTCCAGAAATTCGATCGATGCAAGCGCGCTCGCGGCAACAGTGGGCGGTAATGCGTTCGAGAAGAGCTGAGGACGCGAGCGCTGGGTCAGCATGTCGCACACAGCCCTATGAGACGCAACAAAGCCCCCAGCAGCGCCTCCCAGCGCCTTTCCTAGCGTTGAGGTAATAACATCTACATCTCCAAGCACTCCGTAGTGCTCAGCGGTTCCTCGTCCATTCTTGCCCAGAACTCCAGTGGCGTGCGAATCGTCCATTACGACAATTGCATTGTGCTCACGCGCGAGCTGCAGGATGTCTGGAAGCGGGGCGATGCTCCCTTCCATGGAAAAAATGCCATCGGTCCAGATGATTCTTCTGCGCGCACTTTTCGCTCCAACCAGCTTTTCTCGCAGATCGTTCATGTCGGCGTGCTTGTACACAGCCGTCGTGCACTTCGTGATCGCTTTGGCGAGCCTCACGCTGTCAATGATGGAGGCGTGGTTCAGCGCATCCGACACGACAAAGTCTTCAGCTTCAACGAAGGTGGCCGTGAATCCCTCGTTCGCGTTCCAGCAGGAAACATATGAAAGCGAGGATTCCGTTCCGACCAGACGGGCGATCGCTTGCTCGAGGTCGCGATGCACGCTGAATGTGCCGCATATGAACCTTACACTCCCTGTCCCGGCGCCGAACTCTCTCAATCCTTCAATTCCCGCGGCAATCACCGAGGGTTCGTTGGCAAGTCCGAGGTAGTTGTTGGACGAAAGGATCAGGACACTCCCGCGTCCCTCCATCTCCACGCGCGCGCCTTGGGGCGAATCGAGATAGTTCAGGCGCTTATAAACATTGTCGCGCTTCAGCTGCTCGATGCTGGCCTGCAGCTCGCTTACGAACTTCTCGTTGAGGCTCACTGGATTTCGAAGATGACTTTACCGGCGGCGCCGGTTTTAATGGCGCCGATTGCTTCGTCGGCGCGCTCCATTGGGAAGCGATGTGTGATGACTGGTTCCGGATTGAACCCACCTGACCGGAGAAAGCGAGTCATCTGGTGCCAGGTGTCGTACATCCTTCTTCCTACAACGCCGTAGATGGTTATTCCCTTGAATATCACCTCGCTGGCAAAGTTCACGTCCATCGGCTTTGCGGGAATTCCAAGCATCTGGACCCGGCCACCGACCCTTACGAGTGCAAATGCCTGGTGAATGGCTGCCGGAACACCGGACATTTCCAGTACGACATCAACGCCGAGGCCTTCTGTGTTCTGTCGAATCAGCGGTTCAACTTCGTTCGGTTTGACTGCGTGATGGGCGCCCATTTTCCGCGCAAGGTCGAGCCGTATTTCATTGATGTCGGTCGCGAAGATGCGGGATGCGCCGGCCGCTTTGCAAATGCCAACGGCAAACAACCCAATCGGCCCGCATCCGGTGATCAGCACCGTTGAGCCGGGTATTTCTGCCGTGAGCGCTGTATGGAAAGCATTTCCCATCGGGTCATGGATTCCCCCAATGTCGTATGAGATGTTGTCATCCAGGTGCCAGACATTGGTCGCCGGCATCGAAATGAACTCGGCGAAGCATCCGTCGCGGTCCACGCCGATGATTTTCGTATATGGGCAGACGTGCGAGTTCCCGGTTCGGCAAAGCAGGCAGCGACCGTCTACAATGTGTCCTTCTGCTGTTACGCGATCGCCCTCCTTCACGTCTTTTACCAGACGGCCGGCCTCGACAACGTCACCGGCGAACTCATGGCCGACGGTGAACGGCGGCTTGCAGCGACCCCTGGCCCAGTCGTCCCACTCGTAGATGTGAACATCCGTGCCGCATACGCCAGCCCGTCGAACGCGAATGAGAACCTCATCTTCGCGGATCTTCGGGCGCGGCACGTCACGCAGTTCGAATCCCGGGCCAGCTGCAACTTTTACCAGTGCTTTCAATTTGAATTGCTCGACGAATGCGGTCGTGTTGTGATCATGATTACGCGATGAATCTGTAACCTTACACGTTCAAACATCTTTTGGAAGTCTGGCGATCCCGTGTCTTTGAGACAAGTCGTTGTTACGAAAACTATTGCGTGCAATTTTCTGTGCTCATATATTCGCGTTGGGTTACATATGCGCGTGCATCGTGCATCCATGTGTAATTCGCGTGCCTGCATGGACGCATGCGTCACTCATCAGTTCCACCGGGGGACGATGAGAGTTTCACTCCAAACGGAGAGACACCATGGCAGCG
>JBKJPM010000267.1:0-5604 GCA_046595175.1 Gemmatimonadaceae bacterium | reverse complement strand
GTCAATGAAGCCAAGGCGCCACGCAATTTCTTCCGGGCAGGCGATCTTGAGTCCCTGGCGTTTCTCGATTGTCTCGATGAAGCTGGCAGCTTCGTGCAGAGACTCATGCGTCCCGGTATCCAGCCACGCAAAACCGCGGCTGAGAATTTCCATCCGAAGCTGTCCACGTTTGAGATATTCACGATTCACATCGGTAATCTCCAACTCGCCACGAGCGGACGGCTTGAGGGAGCCTGCGATTTTTACGACATCGTTGTCGTAAAAATACAGTCCGGTTACCGCGAAATTCGACCGCGGAATCTTGGGTTTTTCCTCAATGTTCACAACCTGGCCGTTGTCATCGAGCTCGGCGACGCCGTAACGCTCCGGATCCCTGACATAATATCCGAAGATCGTTGCGCCGATTTTTCGCTCTGTAGCCGCATGGAGCATGTCGCCCAGCCCGCCGCCGTAGAAAATGTTGTCGCCGAGCACGAGCGCAACGTTGTCACTTCCGATGAAGTCGCTTCCAATGGTGAACGCCTGGGCAAGTCCGTCCGGCGAGGGCTGCTCGGCATATGAAAAAGACATTCCCCACTGCGAGCCGTCGCCGAGAAGTGCTTGAAAGTTTTTTAAATCGGCCGGCGTGGATATGACAAGGATGTCCCTGATGCCAGCAAGCATGAGAGTCGAGAGCGGGTAGTACACCAATGGTTTGTCGTAAACAGGGAGCAGCTGCTTGCTCACGACGCGCGTTATCGGATACAGGCGTGTGCCCGAGCCACCTGCGAGGACAATCCCTTTCACGACGTCACCCCGAGTCCAAGCCGTTCACGGCGGTATTCGCCGGACTGGACATGCTCGCACCAAACCCGGTTCCGGATATACCAATCAACCGTCTTCCGAAGCCCCGACTGGAATGTTTCGATTGGAGTCCAACCGAGCTCGCGCTCGGCCTTGGACGCGTCGATTGCATATCGCAAGTCATGTCCCGGCCTGTCCGTGACGAAGCGAATCAGCTTTTCGCGCGGCTTCATCGCCACGTCGGGAGCAAGCAAATCCACAAGAGCGCAAACCTCTTTGACGACATCGATGTTCTTTCGTTCATTGTTGCCACCAAAGTTATACGTATCACCCGGCTTCCCCCGTTCGAACGCAGCGATCAGACCCCGTGCGTGATCGTCAACGAACAGCCAATCCCGAATATTTTCGCCCTTTCCATATACTGGAAGCGGCTTTCCCTCTAGAGCATTGAGAATTGTCACGGGAAGCAGCTTTTCTGGAAACTGAAAGGGACCGTAATTGTTCGAGCAGTTTGTGGTAATCGTCGGAAGCCCGAAGGTATGGTGCCATGCCCTGACCAAATGATCCGATGATGCCTTGCTTGCAGAATAGGGAGAATTCGGCTGGTAAGGCGTGGTTTCAGTAAAGAATCCGGAATCCCCAAGCGACCCGAACACTTCGTCGGTCGACACGTGTACGAAGCGAAACTGGGCCGATCGCGCGTGGTCCAGCAAGCGCCAATACCTGACCGCTTCCTGAAGAAGCGTGAATGTACCCACGACGTTCGTCTGGATAAATTCTGCCGGGGCATCGATTGACCTGTCCACGTGGGATTCTGCGGCAAGATGAATCACGCCCACCGGGTCGTGTCGCTCGAAGAGCGCGAGCAGGCCGTCAGCGTCACAAATATCGAGCTGGGCAAAGTGGTAGCGCGAGCTGCTCTCGACCGACTTGAGTGACTCCAGGTTTCCCGCGTACGTCAGCTTGTCAACGTTGACCACGTCGTAGTCGCTTTCGTCAATGAGTTTCCGGACAAGAGCCGACCCGATGAATCCAGCTCCGCCGGTCACGATCACAGCCCTGCTCATTGGCTCACCCCGTAGTAGTCGCGGTACCAATCCACAAAGTGGCTGATTCCTTCCGAAAGCGGCGTCGAAGGCCGAAAGCCCGTGTCCCTCTCAAGATCATCCACGTCCGCGCAGGTTGCCGGGACGTCACCGGGCTGCATCGGAAGCAGGTTCATTTCAGCTTTCCGACCAAGTTTTTTTTCCAGGAGGCCGATCATTTCCAGAAGCTGGACGGGCGAGTTATTCCCTATGTTGTAAATCCGGTATTGCGACCTGCTCGTGCCCGGGTCAGGCTGATCGCCGGACCATTCCGGATTGGCCCTGGCAGGGTTGTCCACTACTCGAACCAGACCTTCAACAATGTCGTCAATGTAGGTGAAGTCACGCTGCATTTTGCCATGATTAAAAACGTCGATCGGCCTTCCCGCAAGGATTGCAGCTGTAAAGAGAAAAAGCGCCATGTCCGGCCGGCCCCACGGGCCATAAACGGTAAAAAACCTCAGGCCCGTGACCGGCATTCCATATAGATGGCTGTATGAATGCGCCATCAGCTCGTTGGCTTTCTTGCTTGCGGCGTAGAGACTCAGTGGATGGTCTACGTTGTCCTGAACCGAGAAGGGCATGCTCGTGTTGGCACCGTACACGGAGCTCGATGATGCAAAGACCAGATGGCTGACAGAGCTGCGGCGCGCACCTTCCAGCACATTTGCGAATCCGACAAGATTGGCATCGACGTACGCTTCAGGATTTTCAATCGAGTACCGCACGCCCGCCTGGGCTGCGAGGTTCACCACCACGTCGAACGAGCCGTCAGCGAAAACCTTTTGCATCGAGCCACGATCCGAGAGATCGGTACGAGAAAAAGAGAACGCGCTGGATGAACTCAGCTGCGCGAGACGCGCCTCCTTTAGGCGGACGTCATAGTAGGCGTTGAGATTGTCCAGTCCAACAACAACATCCCCCCTGGCGAGGAGTCGTTTGGCAAGGTGAAATCCTATGAAGCCGGCCGCACCTGTGACGAGCACTTTTTTCACTCGGCGGGCCTCAATTTGAATAGCTGCAAAAGTTCCGGGATTACCGTAGATTGCGCCTTCGACGCAGGAGTGCGCACGATTTTTTTCGATCGGCGGATCAACGCAGAATTTACAATATGAGACCGCTTGCGAGTAGTGTCGCAGAGCGTCAAGACGCTCCCCTTGAGAAACGGAACCGGATTGGGTGATACCGCGCGTTCGCGCCACGAGTCACGCCCGACACTTGTCCACATCACAACCGTTCCTGCGACACTGGGATTCCTCAGGGGGCAGCTCGGGTTCATGCAGGAGCGCGGCTTTAGCGTGCATGTGATTTCAACTCCGGGGCAAACTCTCGATCAGTTCGCCGCCGAAGAAAACGTGGCTGCCCATGGCGTCACCCTCGAGCGCCGGATTACGCCGATCAGGGACCTATTTGCGATCTGGAAGCTCGTGCGCCTTTTCCGCACACTTGCCCCAGCCATCGTGCATGCCTCGACCCCCAAAGGCGGCTTGCTGGGTGTACTGGCCGGTCGTTTAGCAGGAGTGCCGCTAGTCGTTTACCAGGTGAGGGGGCTTCCATTCACTGGCATGCGCGGGATCGGCCGCCAACTATTAACGCTTACCGAGCGTATTGCCTGCGCCGCTGCCCATCACGTAATTGCCGTCGGCCCCTCCGTTCGCGACGAGCTGATTGCGGAAGGCATCAGCTCGCGTGAAAAAGTCGTTGTGCTTGGATCCGGAAGCAGCAATGGCGTTGCCGCGGAAACGCGGTTCAATCCCGCGCAGTTTGACATGGATGCTCGCATCGCACTGCGCCGAGAGCTCGGAATTCCCGCAGACGCCCCGGTGGTGGGATTCGTCGGTCGTCTTGTGAGGGACAAGGGATTAATCGAGCTTGCTGCGGCGTGGCGAGAACTTTCAGCTAAGTTCCCGAATTCATGGCTTCTGATTATCGGCGAATGGGAACCCCGCGATGCTGTTCCTCAGGAAGTCCGGAAGGCGCTGGAGACCCATTCCAGAGTACGGTTGACTGGACCCAAATCAGAAGTCGCCGCCTTTTACTCAATCATGGACATTGTAGTTCTCCCCACCTACCGCGAAGGCTTTCCAAACGTGCCCCTCGAGGCCGCGGCGATGGGGCTTCCTGTTGTTGCAACCTCGGTAACCGGTTGCGTGGATGCGGTTGTCGCTGGAAAGACCGGGTCGCTCGTACCCGCGCGCGACGCCAGCGAACTTGCGGCGGCGGTTGGTAGATATATCGAAAACCCCGAGCTAAGACGGCAGCATGGTCAGGCGGCGCGGCTTCGGGCGCTTAGCGAGTTCCAGCCCGAAATTATTTGGACGGCCACCTACCAGAAGTATCGTGAATGGCTCACAGACAAGGGAACTCAGGCACCCGGGGAGCCCAGGTGAAGCGAACGTTCGACACAGTAGCCGCCCTTGCGGGCCTCGTTGTATTGTCGCCCTTGCTCGTCCTGGTGGCGATTGCCGTGCGCGTTCTTATCGGGGCGCCGGTGCTTTTTCGGCAAAAGCGCCCGGGCAAAGACGAAAAGATTTTTACGCTTTTCAAATTTCGCACGATGCGAAATTCCACGGACGCCGATGGCGCGCTTTTACCTGACCAGGACCGGCTTACCGGGTTTGGCAGGTTTTTGAGGCAAACCAGTCTTGACGAGCTTCCAGAGCTTTTCAATGTGCTGGAAGGTGACATGAGCCTTGTTGGACCGCGCCCGCTCTTGCCGGAGTATCTACCGCTTTACGACCTTCGTCAGCGGCGGAGACACGAGGTGCGACCGGGGATTACGGGCTGGGCTCAAATCAATGGGCGCAACGCACTGACCTGGCAGGAGAAACTCGAGTTAGACGTCTGGTATGTGGAGAATCGCAGCTTCCTTCTGGATCTTCGTATTCTGGCGGCAACGTCGCGGATTGTAGGACTCGCCCGGGGAATCAACCAGCCCGGTCATGCAACTGCGGAAAGATTCGAGGGAAACCAGAATCAGCGCTGAATGGGCCTTGCCGGAATTCCCACGACTGTAGCCCCCTTCGACACGGGTTTCGCGACGCAGGCTCCCGCACCAACGACAGCATCATCTTCTATGATGAGTGGTTTATGCTGTGTTCCGTTGATGATTGAGCATCCCGTTCCGAGATACACACGCTGGCCGATGTGAACCCAGCCTGAAACATTGACCCCGGGTGCGAGCGAGGAGTAGTCCCCAATAACGACGTCATGGCCGATAGTGCAGGCCAGGTTCACCTGAACATGTGATCCAATCGTGATGTTGGTGGTGAAAATATTTCCCGCACAAATCACCGCTCCTTCTCCAATGGTCACCCATTGAGATTTCAGGGTCCCGTCATGCACGAGCGAAGCGAATTTGAATCCGGCCCTGGCGGCCTTTTGCATGACTATTTCGCGAACTTTTGGGATCCCGATTCCGGAGACGATCGGGGCGACCGGATGGCGCTGCTTCGCTTCGTCGAGGCCCATCACCGGAATGCCGTTGACTACGGAACCGTGCAAGGTGGAATCGTCATCCACAAATGCGCGGACGGCAAACCCATCGCCCGACGGCCCACAGCTTTCAGCCAACCAGGCGACTTCACGAGCGAACCCACCCGCTCCGTAAATAATCAGGTCCATTGCCATGAACGAAAGTGTCACCGCGCGCTCATTATGTGAAGGAGTTACGTTGAATCGACGCACAGTTAATTGCCAATGAGGTAAATTCACCGTCATGACTGATTCCAATCCG
>JBKJPM010000053.1:0-8265 GCA_046595175.1 Gemmatimonadaceae bacterium | reverse complement strand
CCATGGACTTTTTTTCGGCGGCGTGCGCGATCCTGTGGACCACGCAGTTTCCACCTGCCCGCCGAGCGACGGCTCAAATGACCCGCCTTTGACATCGATTCGGTGTCCGAGGGAAAGACCGACCTGATCGGCGCGGTAGTAGTTCCTCGAATCTGAACCGACGCCGAAACTTGCCGCGGAATTTAGGAGATCTCCGCGGATCCATCGGTCATTGGTGAACGTTCCGCGCCCGCCTTCGGCAAGTATCCATGTGTCGAGTACGGGTGCAAAGCGAATGCTGCCTGACGGATCGAACTTCCCGAGATTGGACCTGTAGGAAACGATCGCATTGACCTCAAGAACATCCTCGCCGAGTGTGAGCCTCGGTCCCCAGGGAATCGTCAATCCGTTGATTCGATCGTATGACGGAATTCGAACTCCCAGAAATAGCGGGAAGTCGATGGGCGAATCGTGATATTGGACGATTCCGGTGTCTTTAGCGGATTCCCGCTGCGCCGAGAGGAGTGCAGGCAGGAACAGCGCGACTACGCACAGTCGAATCATCCGCATCATTGCAGCAGCCCCATGAAGTTTGCCATTAGCTCTTTTCCGCACTGGGTAAGTATCGATTCAGGATGAAACTGGACGCCCCACACAGGAAGCGACCGGTGGCGAAATGCGTGTATTTCGGACGGATCATCAACTGCAGTCGCGGTTACCTCGAGACAATCCGGCACTGATTCCGATTCGACTATCAGTGAATGATATCGCATTACCCTCAATGGATTCGGAAGATTTTGAAACAGCTCTGTACCCGTATGATTGACGAGCGAAGTCTTTCCGTGCATCAGCTTCTTTGCGCGCACCACCTTTCCCCCAAAAACTTCTCCGATGGCCTGGTGGCCAAGGCAGACCCCGAGAATCGGAATTGAGCCCGAGCACTCGCGGATCACATCCATTGTCACGCCCGCTTCGCTCGGCGTTTTGGGTCCGGGCGAAATCACAATTCCACGCGGATTCATTGCCAGGATTTCCTTTGTGGTGATCTGGTCGTTGCGCCTGACAATCGGCTCTTCCCCCTGTTCACCGATGTAGTGAACGAGGTTGTATGTGAACGAGTCGTAGTTGTCGATGACGAGGATCACGTCGGCTCAGGCCCGTGGGTGAAACTGTTTGTGAACACTGCGCAAATACTCACGATCAACATGTGTGTAAATCTGCGTCGTGGAAATATCGGAGTGTCCCAGCATTTCCTGAACTGCCCGCAGGTCGGCCCCACCTTCAAGAAGGTGGGTCGCAAAGGAATGCCGCAGGGTATGTGGGGATACGATTTTCTTGATACCAGCGATATCAACATACTTCCTGAGGATTTTCCACGCGCCCATTCTGCTGAGTGGATTGCCCCTCGAATTCAGGAACAATATTCCCTTGCCCTCACCGCGCTCAAGCACCGGCCGAAGCTCGCGGAGATAAACCGCCACAGCCCCGATTGCGTTCCGTCCAAGAGGAACCAAACGCTCCTTGCTGCCTTTTCCGAAGACGCGAACGAGTTTGTCTTCCAGAAGGACATCGCGCACCGAAAGCGAAATCCATTCGGAGACCCGCAAGCCGGCACCATATGCGATCTCGAGCATTGCCCTGTCTCGAAATGCCAGTGGTTCGTCCAGCGAGACAGCGCCAAGCAGCTTCTCTATTTCATCCACTGCCAGCACATCAGGAAGTGTGCGCCACTTCTTTGGCGTCTCCAGGCGTTCGCTCGGATCGCCGGCAATGTGCCCCTCGTTGACGAGGAACCTGAAATATGTGCGGAGGGCCGAGATGTTCCGTCGAATCGAAGAAGGCGCCAGCCCGAGATCTTTAAGGTGATAGACGTACTCTCGCAGAATCTTTGCGCTTGCTTCAAGGGGCGAGCGCGAATTTTTGAGCGACGCGAAGAGGACGAACCGCTCGAGGTCGAGCTTATACGCCTCACCGGTTCTCGGCGACGATCCTTTTTCAATGGCGAGAAAGTCCTGGAAGCGTTCCAGGAAGAAAGCGCGAGCCAGATCGTCGGGGAGCGACGACATCAGGCTGCCGGGCGCTTACGCCTAAAGTACCAGAGGCCAACCCCGAGAACGACGATCCCGGCTGCAACGAATGCCGCGATCTTCCCGCTTTTCACGATGTTGCCGTATAGGACTTCCCAGTTTTCGCCGGCCTGAAAAGCCAGCCAGGTGATCAAAACGAACCAGATCCCGGATGCCGCGGCAATGGCGAGGAATGTTCGGATCGGAGGAAGCTTCATGGCCCCGGCGAGCGGAGGCACGAGCGCGCGTACGCCCGGAAGGAATCGGCTGAGAAACAGCGCGATAAAACCATAGCGCTCATACAATGAGATCAGCTTCGCTTCCGCATCCGCGCCCGCGTATTTCTCGAGGCGCCTCATGAATGCGCCTGTGCCATAGCGTCGTCCGATTGAATACGCCGCCCCTGCCCCGGCCACGTTTCCTATCCAGCATATGAGAAAGGTGGTCACCGCGGAAGCGGCGCCTCGGGCAGCGAGAAATGCGCCGAGTGCAACAACGACGTCTGATGGAAAGGGCGGGAAAATATTCTCGAGCGCAGAAACCGAACCCATAACCATATAAAGCATCGGAAGAGGCAGCTCACTCAACCGGGTGATGATCTGCTCGATATTCATTTGGACGGTATCAGCGTCGCGCACGCAATGCATGCGAGGCCTTCGCGACTGCCAATCCAGCCCATTCCCTCGTTTGATTTGCCCTTGACGCTAACGGCGTGGGCGCTAACCGAAAGTGCACCGCTCAATGCATCGCGCATGGCGGCGCGATGCGGCGCGATGCGGGGATGCTCGGTTATCACAGTTACATCAATGTTGGAGACCACCCAGCCGGCCTTGGCGACCGCATCGGCGGCCAGCTTAAGCATGTCGATGGAATTGCGTCCCTTGTTTACAGGATCGGAGTCCGGAAACATTTCGCCGATGTCACCGGCGCCCACGGCGCCCAGTATCGCGTCCGTCACTGCGTGCGCAATTGCGTCACCATCCGAGTGCCCTGAAAGGCCAACATCCGAGGGTATGCTGACTCCGCCGAGCACCAGCGGAACCCCGGGCGCGAAGCGGTGGGAGTCGTATCCGACTCCCGTTCGAGCGAAGGCTACGCGGTCTGGATTATCAACGGAGCCGGCGTCAGGCCGCATGTGCAGCAGGAAGGATTATCGAATAATCCTGCCGGCGACGGGCGACCTGGAAACCTGCATCGAGGATGTGGCGCTCCATTTCCTCCGTCGTGGTGCTGTGCGTGGTGTTAGCAGCCGACACGACATTCTCCTCGATCATGAGGGATCCAAAATCGTTGCAGCCAAAACGAAGTGCGATCTGGCCGATCTTCATGCCCATCGTTACCCAGCTGGCCTGGAGGTTCGCAACATTGTCCAGGACGATGCGGGAGATTGCGACTGTGCGGAGATACTCGGCCGCCCCGGTCTTGGGCATATGCGACATCTCCGGAGTGTTCTCAGGCTGCAGCGGCCACGTGATGAAAGCAGTGAACCCCTTCGTCCGCGCCTGCACTTCACGAACGCGCTCGAGATGTTCCAGGCGCTCGGCGAGGGTTTCGCCGATCCCATACATCATCGTCACCGAAGTCTTCATTCCCTCGTTGTGCGCGAGTTCCATGATTTCCAGCCAGCGGTCTGCTCCAGCTTTCTTGGGAGCGACGATGTCGCGCACGCGCTGGACCAGGATCTCACCGCCGCCGCCAGGAATGGAATCCAGTCCCGCCTTTCTCAGCTCGCGAATGACCTCAACGGCCTGCATGCGGAACAGCTTCGCAAAGAAATCCACTTCACTTGGACTGAATCCGTGGATGTGGATCGGGTGATTGCGCTTGATGTACTGGAGCAGGTCCAGATACCACTGAAACGGGATATAGGGATTGTGACCACCCTGGATCAGGATCTGCACACCGCCCAGCGATTTTGCTTCATCGATTTTTGCGCCGATCTGCTCAAAGGAAAGAGTGTAGCCCGTGTTGTCTTTCGGTCGGCGATAGAAGGCGCAGAATCCGCAGTCAGCCACGCACACATTCGTGTAGTTGATGTTGCGGTCGATGATGTAAGTGACAACGCCCTCGGGGTGCATGCGCTGACGAATCTTGTCAGCTTCTGCGCCCAACTCGAGGAGCGGTGCGTTTGTGTAGAAATCCAGCAGGTCTTTTGCGATCATGCGGCCGGTAGGAATGCGAGTTGTGCGTCAGGTACTCTTCCTCTCACAGCCAGCCGCCGGAAAAACTCAGTGAGGCCGGCGAGGTGCGGATAGGAAAGTCCGTAATCCAGGTTTTCCAGGTAGCGCTCGCACACAGATACGCCGACACCAGTTGCATCGGCTGCCTGAATTGCGAGATCGGGAATGTGTTCAAGTCCCCAGTTACGGGACTCGATCAATGACGCGTGAACACTGAGCGCTGCATCAACCACGACATTGCGCTGTGCGACCCACACGGCAAAAACGAATGGAAGGTCAGTCCATTGCTTCCACTCCTCACCGAGGTCGTATGCGAAGGGATAGCTCACTGTATCGCCGCGTTCAATCTGGCTGCCGAGGAGCAAGGCAGCGTCGCCAATTACCAGCCGGGCGTCATGATCTTCTTCACCAAAGCGGGCGAGATCTGTGATCTCGGCGTCACTGGGAACGAATTGAGGTGTGACCTTCCATCGCTCGGCAAAGAGGAGTTCTAGCAACGCCATGCTTGTCATTGAGCTCCTGCTTACCAGCACCTTGCGACCGCCGAGATCTTTCACTGCGATCTTCGAGAAAAGCATCACGCTGCGCACTGGTCCGTCGCAGGAGATTGCCAGGTCCGGAAGCAGCAGGTAACGGCTGGAAGCGCGTGCGTATTCCACAGCCGACACAACGCTGATGTCCAGTGTTCCGCCGGCCATCATCTTGTTCAGCTTCGTCGGAACCCCGTTCACAAGCAGCCCCTTGAAAGGAATCCGGCCGCGATCGATCCCGCCATAAACCGGGTAGCAGTTCACATAGGGAATTCGGCCGACTTTCATCAGGCTGCGGCCGCCTGCTCCGCACCGAACGTACGGAGGATGTTGTAAAACGAGTCTCGTTCGGCTGGAATCCGACCCGCGCCGCGAATCAGTTCGAGTATCTCGTCGAGCGACATTCCCTGCGCTGTGTGCGCACCGGCTTCGTGATAGATCTTTTCGCGCAGAACATTCCCCTCGATGTCGTTTACTCCGAATGCGAGGGATGCCTGCGAGAGAAAGGGAGTCACCATGATCCAGTGCGTCTTGATGTGCTGGAAATTGTCGAGAAATAGCCGGGCGACGGCGAGGTTACGCAGGTCGTCGAAACCGGTTGTGGCAGTTCCTTCGCGTCCGAGCTGCTGTCCAAGCTCATTGTTGTCCGGATGGAACGCGAGCGGGATGTATGCGAGGAATCCGCCGGTCTCATCCTGCAGATCGCGCAGCATTGTCAGGTGCTCTACCCGGTCTTCCAGGGTCTCCACGTGGCCATACAGCATCGTGCAGTTGGTACGGATCCCGAGCTGGTGCGCGGTGCGATGAACGTTGATCCAGTCACTGCCAGCGAGCTTCTTCTCTGCGATGCTCATTCGAACGCCGCGGCCGAATACCTCGGCGCCTCCACCCGGAAGCGTATCGAGGCCCGCTTCACGAAGAGCAACAAGAACTTCCTCGATCGACTTCTTTTCAATGCGGGAAATGTGGGCGATCTCCACGGCGGTAAGCGCCTTGATATGAACCTGGGGATGACGCTCCTTCAACCCTCGAAACATGTCGCAGTAGTATTGCAGTCCCGCTTTCATGTCGAGGCCGCCAACTATGTGAAATTCCCTCGTCAGTCCCTTCCCGATTGATGCGGCTTCATCGAAAACCTGGTCCAGGGAGTAGTGATATGCTCCCTCCTCCTTGGGCAGGCGGGCAAAAGAACAAAACACGCAAGTGGTTCGCAGGTAGCACACGTTCGTTGGATTGATGTGCTGATTTGCCGCGAAAGTCACGACATCGCCGTTCTTTGCGTAATTGGCGGCAGCTGCCAGGTGTCCTACGCCGAGAATGTCTGGCGACTTGAAGAGCGTGAGGCAATCATCGGCGCTGAGGCGGATGGATTGCGCGACCTTGGCTGCGATGGATTTAAGCGCAGGGTCTGAGATTCTCGACTGGTCGACGACGACCGTCATATTTTCCTTAGTTGACGAACTTGCGAACAGCGAGCGTCGTGTTGTGCCCGCCGAATCCAAAACTGTTACTGAGTACCGCGTCGACTTCCCTTTTCACTGACTTGTTGGGAGTGTAGTTCAAAGTGCAATCAGGGTCGGGAGTCTGATAGTTGATCGTCGGGGGAATGACTCCTTCCTGCACGACAAGCGAACTAATCAAGCACTCGATTGCGCCAGCAGCTCCCAGCATGTGGCCTGTTGCCGACTTGGTGGAGCTCACGTTCAACTGATCGGCCGCATCTCCAAAGACCGCGCGAATTGCGCGCGACTCGTTGAGATCATTTGCGGGCGTCGACGTGCCATGTGCGTTGATGTACTGCACATCGGCCGGTGCGAGCCCTGCATCCTTGAGAGCGCGCTTCATGGCGCGCTGTGCACCTTCGCCATCAGGGGCGGGAGCAGTAAGATGATATGCATCGCCAGTCGCGCCGTATCCAACGATCTCGGCATAGATGTGTGCGCCGCGATCCAGCGCATGCTGCAGCTCTTCGAGAATCACGACTGCTGCGCCTTCACCCATTACGAATCCATCTCGTGTGGCGTCGAATGGACGTGAAGCGGTTTCGGGTGATTCATTCCGCTCGGACAGGGCCTTCATGTTGGCGAACCCGCCGATGGCCATTGGCGTGACAGTCGCTTCCGCTCCGCCAGTGATCATGACATCTGCATCGCCGTACTGAATCGTCCTGTACGCATCACCAATCGCATGCGCACTTGTCGCGCAGGCTGACACGGTTGCGTAGTTGGGGCCTTTGGCGTTGAACTGCATGGACACGATACCGGCCGCAATGTCTGCGATGAACATCGGGATGAAGAAGGGAGAGATCTTGCTGGGTCCCCTCTCGCGATACACGTCGTGCTGTTCCTCGAAACTCTTGAGTCCGCCAATCCCGCTGCCCAGGATGACTCCAATGCGATCAGGATCTGCCACCGGGGTGTCGATCAGCTTTGCGTCGTGCATCGCCTGAAAGGATGCGGCGACCGCATACTGCGTGTAGTGGTCCGCGCGCTTCGCCTCTTTCCGATCCATGTACTGGAGCGGGTCGAACCCTTTTACTTCCGCGGCGAAGCGGACCGGAAACTTGCTGGCATCGAATTTCGTGATCGGTCCGGTACCGGAACGACCCTGCTTCAACGCTTCCCACGTCGTCGCCACATCGTTACCGACCGGCGAAATAACACCGAGACCGGTGACGACGACTCTACGCTTCATTACGCAGGGACCTTGCTGTTCAGGTAACCGAGTGCGTCACCTACTGTGCGGAGCTTTTCTGCCTCTTCGTCAGGAATGTCGATGTTGAACTCTTTCTCGAATTCCATGACGAGCTCCACAATGTCCAGACTGTCAGCACCGAGATCTTCGATAAAGCTGGCGTCGTTAGTCAGCTTTTCGCGCTCAACGCCAAGCTCCTTTTCGATGATGTCTTTTACCTTGTCCGAATTGTCGGCCATTGTTGCTTTCCTCAGGGTGTGAAGGTTTCTATCCAAATATACCTAACTGAAACTGCCACTGAAAGTTAACCCACCTCGCTACATCACCATTCCGCCATCGACAACGATGACCTGACCGGTGATATAGGAAGCGTAATCCGAAGCGAGAAAAGCGACCGCCCCGGCTACGTCTTTTGCGCTCCCGAGCCGTTCCAGCGGAATTTGACTGTTGAGCACTGCTCGGGCCTCTGGGGTCATCGCTGCGGTCATGTCCGTTTCAATGAAGCCGGGCGCCACTGAATTGACCAGGATGTTCCGGGATCCCAGCTCTTTTGCCACCGATTTGGTGAGGGCAATCAGCCCTGCCTTGCTCGCCGCGTAGTTGGCCTGGCCCTTGTTGCCCATGATTCCCACGACGCTTGCGATGTTGATAATCCGACCCCAGCGCCGCTTCATCATGCCGCGACTTACAGCTTTGATGGTGGTAAATGCGCCACGAAGATTTGCATTCAGGACGGCGTCCCAGTCTTCCTCTTTAAGACGCATCACGAGATTGTCGCGCGTCAGGCCTGCATTGTTTACCAGAATGTCGATCGAA